>NZ_JBEXVF010000004.1:0-265497 GCF_040629235.1 Amycolatopsis sp. NPDC005961
CATCGACCGGTTCCCCGGCGGTGGCGGTCACGGGACGGTTCGTGGCGTCGGTGGCGGTGACCTTCGCGGTGGCGGTGAAGTCTTCCGGGCTCGCGAGCAGCAGCGCGACGACGGCCAGCAGCACTCTCACTGGCGCTGCCACAAGGCAGGCGTGTTCGGCGGCTCCCAGCCCGCGATCGCCGTGTGCGGCTGGAGGCAGCGGTAGCTCACCCCGTTGTAGGTGACCACGTCGCCGGCCTTGTACGCCGTTCCGGCCGCCCACGTGCCACTCGACGGCGGCGTGGTCGGGGTCGTCGTCGGCGGGCGGGTCGTCGTCGGGGGCGGGGTCGTGGTGGTCGGCGGCGGGGTTCCGCCACCGCCGATCTGGAGGTCGACGCAGCTGTAGAACGCGTTGGCCGTGTCGGAGATGTTCCAGATCGCCAGCACCTTCACCCGGCCGGAATAGCCGGACAGGTTGACCGTGTGCTGAACCGTCGCCGGTGGCTGCTGGTTGTTGCCGTTGAACGACGCCACGAGCGTGTTGCCGACGTAATAGTCGTAGCTCTTCGTGGCGTGCCGGGCGGTGAACACCCAGTTGAAGGTCACCGACGTGCCGACGGACTTGGCCGGCCAGGGCTTCGACTCGTCGGTCAGCTCGGCGAACTGCGTCAGCCCGGCGTTGCAGCTGCGCAGGCCCTTGGGACCTTCGACGCTCTGGGGTTCGTAGACGATCTGGCCGCAGTTCGGGACCTTCCCGGCCGCGCAGTTGGCCTGCCGGCTGGGCGGATCGGAGATGTACCCGTGGGCACTCGCGGAGGTGGCGGGGAGGACGACGACCAGCACCGGGGCGAGGAGAGCACCGGCTGCGGCCGCGAAGAGCTTTCGCTTCAGGGTCATTTCGGCTCCTCGAGGGGGAACGGCGGTGTTCCGGAGGGAGGAAGAACGAGCACGTCCGGGGAAGACGTGGTCTAGACCATAAAGCGATTCGGGCACAACGGTCAATCAACTACAGCCGTTCAGCAGAAACGCTAGCCCGCTCGGCTCAGTGCGAAGGTCGGGCCGGTTGCTGCAGGTGTTCGCCGAAGAAAGACGTCACTCGGCGCCACGCGTCTTCGGACGCCTCGTGGTGGTAGGTGAACCCGACGACCTTGAGCAGCAGGTTCAACGGCGGCGCGACCTCGACCTTGTTGGCGAACCCGTGGCTCGCCCCCTCGTACTCCTTGACGTCGTGCGGGATCTGACGCTCGGTGAGCGCCGTCTCGAGCTTCGCCGCCGCGCCGCGCAGCGAGAAGTCCTTCTTGCCGAAGCTCCCGACGATCGGGCACGCGTCGTCGAGGACCGACAGGTTCTTCGGTAGCTGCCCGTAGTACGGCGCCGACGCCTCGAAGCCGCGCGACGCCGCGACGAGCGCGAAGCCGCCGCCCATGCAGAACCCGGCGATGCCGACCCGGCCCGAGCAGTCCGCGCGGCCCGCCAGGAGCGCGCGCGACGCCTCGATGTCGTCGAACGACCGGCCCTGGTTCGCGAACATGTCCGAGAACACGCGGCGCACGCACCGTCGGAAGCCGCCGCGCGAGTACAGGTCGGGGCTCAGCGCGAGGTAGCCCTCGGCGGCGAAGCGGTCGGTGATGTTCTTCGTGTCCTGGCTCAGCCCGAACGCGTCGTGGATGAGCACCACGCCCGGGTGTGGTCCCTCGCCCGCGGGCTCCGCCAGGTAGCCGCCGATGGTTCCGTCCGAAACCGGAATAGTCGTCTCCATATAGGCGAAGATAGCGCGGCGGCCCGCTGAGCGGTCCTCAGTCCAGGGTGAACGGGTCGAAGCGGATGCGTTCGAGCTCGATTCCGGCGGTCAGCAGCTTCGCGATCGTCGCCCGGATCATCTCGGGCGAACCGGACACGAGGATGTCGTGGTCCTTCCAGCCGCCGCGCTGGGTCACCGCGTGGGCGAGCGTGCCGCGGTCGCCGCCCGGGATCGCGCCCTCCTCGGTCACCGGGGTGACCGTCAGCCACTTCGACACCGCGGTCAGCCGCCGGAGGTCGTCCAGCGCGTACAGGTCCTCGGGTCTTCTGCCGCCGAAGAACAGGTGCACCGGCGGGTTGCGCTTCCAGTGCGCGAGATCGTCGAGGATCGAGACGAACGGGGTGACC
Organism: Amycolatopsis sp. NPDC005961; assembly: GCF_040629235.1. Classification (NCBI taxonomy): domain Bacteria; kingdom Bacillati; phylum Actinomycetota; class Actinomycetes; order Pseudonocardiales; family Pseudonocardiaceae; genus Amycolatopsis; species Amycolatopsis sp. NPDC005961. The sequence goes on from NZ_JBEXVF010000004.1 coordinate 2,128, forward strand.
CCGGTCCCGCCGGCGATCATCAGCAGCCGCTTCCTCGTGGCGGTCGGGCGCACGTTGAGCGTGCCCATCGCCGGCCCGAGCCGCCACGTGTCCCCCGGCTTGGTGTGGTTGACGATGGCGCCGCTGACCCAGCCGCCGGGCACCGCCCGCACGTGGAAGGTCATCCGGCCGTCGCCGCGCGGCGCGGTCGCCGGGGAGAGGTAACGCCACATCCGCGGCCGCTGCGGCACCTCGACGCTCACGTAGCTGCCGGCCCGGAACGGCAGGAGCCCTTCGGTCTGCACCCGGACCATCGCGACGTCGCGGGACAGCTTGCGGTGGTCGAGCACCCGCGCCGACCACGACGCCGGCCCGGTCTCGGCCTGCGCGGCCTCGCGCATGGTCTTGGCGATGAGCCCGTACGCCGTCGTCCACGCGGACTCCACCTCGGGCGTCCACTTCTGCTTGAGGAACCGTTTCAGCGCGGCCAGCAGCGCGACGCCGACGGCGTCGTAGTGGCGGGAGACGACGGCGAACTTGCGGTGGTCGCGGCCCAGCTGCCCGAGGAAGGTGATCAGCTCGTCGGGCCGGTCGACCATCTGCACCACGTACACGAGCGCGCGCAGCAGCCGGCTGCGCTGGCTCGCCATGGTGACCGGGAACAGATCGCGGCAATCCGGTGCGACCACGAACAACACGCCGTAGAAGTACTGCGCGACTTCGTCGGCTTTCGGTTCGATCTCCGCGAAACTTTCACGAATCAGCCGTGCTTGTTCGCGACCTTCCACTGTGGAAACGGGGAGGTTCTTGGGCGGTGCGGAGATCTTCACGGATTCAGCAGTCATCGGGAACGGTAATCTCCAGTCGTGCAAAGGCTTTTCTGCGCCGTGCATGTGGCGACGCTGTGGCGGTGCCGCCCCCGAGGGTTTCCGACTGTATGCGAATTCCCGTGCAGATGCGCGTGATTCCGCGCGGTCCGCTCGAACGGACCAATTTCGCCACACCGGGTAAACCCCGTCTGGCGCTACGTAAAAACGATCACCCCGAAGATATACGCGACTCGCGTAACAATTCTCGTCGTTCGTTCGATTTGTGCACCGGACCGGTGCGACCGAAATAGGAGGTGCTAGTCGATCGTGAACGGGTCGTACTGGATCTGGTCCAGCGCACTGCCCGCGACCAGCATGCGCGACACCGTCGCGCGGATCATCGCCGGCGAGCCGGAGACGAGGATGTCGTGGTCGGGCCAGGCGCCGTAGCGCGTGACGGCCTCGGCGAGCGTGCCCTGCTCGAAGCCGGGGACGTCGCCGCCGCGCTCCACGACCGGCGTCACGTGCAGCCAGGGGTTGACGGACGCGAGCGAGCGCAGTTCCTCGAGGTCGTAGAGGTCCTCGCGAGCCGGGCCGCCGTAGAACAGCCAGGTCTTCGGGTTTTCGCCCCACAGTGCGAGGTGGTCGAGGATCGACCGCAGTGGCGCGACACCCGTCCCGCCCGCGATCATCAACACGCCCCGCGACGATTCGCGGTCGACCGCCATCCGGCCGAGGGGCGGGCCGAGCCGCCAGACGTCACCGGGCTGGGTGTGGCTGACTATCGCCCTGGACACCCAGCCGCCGTCGATGGCGCGGACGTGGAACTCGATGCCGCCGTCCTCGCGCGGCGCGTTCGCCGGTGAGAGGTAGCGCCACAGCCGCGGCCGCTGCGGGACTTCGACGCTCACGTACTGGCCGGGGTGGTAGGGGACGGGCTGGTCGGGCACGAGGCGCACCAGCGCGAGGTCCCAGGTCAGCCGCCGGTGCTCGACCACGGTGGCCTGCCAGGCCGGCGGGTTCGTGTCGGAGGCGGCCGCGTCCTGCATGGCCCGCGCCGCGATGGTGAACGCCTCGGCCCAGGCCCGTTCGACCTCGGGTGTCCACTCGCGGCCGAGGTGGTTCTTGAGCGACGCGAGCAGCGCGGTGCCGACGGCTTCGTAGTGCCGCGGGACCACGCCGAACTTGCGGTGGTCGCGGCCCAGCTGGCGCAGGAACGGCGCGAGGTCGTCGGGCCGGTCCACCATCTGCACGATGTGCACCAGCGCGCGCACCAGCCGGCCGCGCTGGATCTCCATGTTGATCGGGAAGAAGTCGCGCGTGGTCGGGGCGAGGGTGAACAGCATCCCGTAGAAGAACTGGGAGATGTCCGCGATGTACGGCTCGGACTTCGCCCAGCTGTCGCGGATGAGCCCGACCATCGCGACGACGGCGGCGGGGGCTTCACGCGGCGACGAAGACCTCGGGAGCGGGCTGACCGAGTCGGCGGTCATGGGTGGGGGCCGCCTCCTGGATCCATCGCCACTGCTTGCACCTCGGTCACTCGTCGGGACCGCGCGCGCGGTCCGTCCGCAGGGTAGCCGCCGGGCGCCCTTTTGCCCGCATTGTTGCTCCGACCGGGTGTATTACCCCCGGTCGGAGCGTGGGCGACCTCACCGGGGTGATCCTTGCTCGCGCAAGCGATTGCCAATAAACTTGTATTGCACAAGTATTAGCTCTTGGGGGTTCCGGGTGCCCGGGGCGGCGCCCCGGTGCAGCAGCAGGGAGGGTCCGATGGGCTTCGACGACACCGACGACGACGTCCGGGTCGAGCTCATGCGTGAGCTGAAGACCGCGTCGCAGCTTCAGCACGCCTGGGTCATGCAGGCCTGGCAGGACCAGCCGGGGTTGCACCCGGCGGCCGCGATGCTGCTGTCCGACCTCGCGAAGAACGGCGAAGCCAGGCCGTCCGAGCTGGCCAAGCGCCGGTTCGTCGACCTGTCGGTGGTGAGCAGGCAGATCACGCAGCTGTCCGCCGCCGGGCTGGTCGACCGCCGTCCCGCGCCCGAAGACGGCCGTGCGTCCCTGGTGAGCGTGTCCGAGAAGGGCCGGGAGGAGCTCGCCCGCTGGCGGGCCAACTACCTCGAGTTCATGGAGACGGCGCTCGGCGGCTGGGACGACGAGCGCGTCACCGACCTCATCGGCCGGCTCGCGGAGATGAACGCCGACCTGCGCCGCGCGCTCGGCAGTGCCGCGTACCTGGCTGACACGACCAAGTGACTCCTGGCCAAGCGGTAACACCGGGAGTTGCATTTTGCACGCGGGAAAGTGTCCGTTCGGTCCTGACTTGGCGGTGCGCCACAGGGTTAACGTCGTCAGGTGACGCGTAGCCGGGTCGTACTGCTGTGCGCGCTGGGGATCGACAACTTCGGCTCAGGTCTGGTCCTCCCCTTGGCGCTGGTCTACGTGACGCAGGTGGTCGGCGTGCCGCTCGCGGTGGCGGGCACGGCCGTCACGCTCGGAACCGTCGGCGGGCTCTTCGTGCCGCCGCTGGCCGGCCGTCTCGTGGACCGCGTCGGGCCGCGCGTCGTCGTCATCGGGGCACAGTTGCTGCAGGCCGCCGGCGCGGGCGCGTACCTGCTCGCCGACGGCGTGGGCCCGGTCGTGGTCGCCGCCGTCCTGCTCTCCACCGGCCAGCAGCTGTTCTACAGCTCCCTGTTCGTGCTCATCGCCGACGTCGCGGGCGACGTCCCGAAGGATCGGCCGTTCGCCGAGGTGGGGATGGTGCGGGCCGGCTGCTTCGGCCTCGGTGGTCTCGTCGCGGGGACGGTGCTGACGTGGCTCGGTGCGGGCGGCTACCCGATCTTGCTCGTCCTCGACGTCGCGACGTTCGTCGTGGCCGCCGCGATCCTCGCCGTGTTCGTCCAGTCGGCGCGACCGCACCGCCAGGACGGCGAGCGGTCGGCCCGGGTGCTGCGCGACCGCCCGTACCTCGCCTTGATCCTCTTCAGTGGCCTCTTCGGGCTTTCGCTCGACTTCTTCCTGATCGGCACGCCGGTGTTCGTGCTCGACCGGCTGCACGGCCCGGCCTGGCTGCCCGGCGCGATCCTCGCGCTGCTGACCGTGCTGACGAGCGTCGGCGGCACGCTGGCGCTGCGGCTCACCGCCCACCTGAGCCGGATCACGGCGATGCGCGCGGGCTCGGCGCTGTTCGCCGCGTGGTGCCTGGTCAGCCTCGGCGTGCTGCTCGTGCCCGAGGGCTGGCGGGTGGCGTACTTGCTGGTGTCGACGCTGATCTTCGCCGCCGGTGACCTGGTCTTCGGGCCGCGTTCGGGTGCTCTCGCCGAGGCCGCGGCACCTCCGGTGGCCCGCGGCCGTTATCTCGCTGCGTACCAGTACGCGTTCACCGTGGCGCAGGTCCTCGCGCCCGCCGTGGTGGCGTTGTTCTCGGTCGCCGACTGGTTACCCTGGGTGCTGGTCGGGGCGTGCGCCGGTCTTGCCGTGGCCGGCCTGGGGATGCTCGGCTCGCGGTTGCCGGCGGACGCCGTCGCACCCGGTCAGAGTTGAGCGGAACAGACTCAAGTTTTCGTGCGTTAGGGATAGTGTCAGGTCACGGTCAGGCCTGCCACCAGGACTTTTGAAGTATTCGAGCATGAGGTGAGGGATGGACGCTTTCAACCCGACCACGAAGACCCAGCAGGCGATCTCGTCCGCGGCACAGGCGGCCACCATGGCCGGCAACCCGCACGTGTCGGCCGCCCATCTGCTGGGCGCCCTGCTGGCGCAGGGTGAGGGGCTGACCGCACCGCTGCTGACCGCGGTCGGGGCCGACCCGGGGGTGGTGCACAAGGAGCTCGAGCCGCTCATCGCGGCGCTGCCGTCCGCGACCGGCGCGACGGTGTCGAGCCCGCAGTTCGACACTTTCGCCGTGAAGTCGCTGACGCACGCGCAGAAGCTGGCGACCGAGCTGGGCGACGAGTACGTCTCGACCGAGCACCTGCTCGTCGGGCTCGCGACCGAAGGCGGCCAGGTGGCCGACCTGCTCAAGCGCCACGGCGCGACGCCGGACGCGCTGCGCGAGGCGTTCGTCAAGGTCCGCGGCTCCGCCCGGATCACCAGCGAGGACCCGGAGAGCACGTTCAAGGCGCTCGAGAAGTACGGCGTCGACCTGACCGCGCGCGCCCGCGCCGGCGAGCTCGACCCGGTCATCGGCCGGGACACCGAGATCCGCCGCGTCGTGCAGGTGCTGTCGCGGCGCACGAAGAACAACCCGGTCCTGATCGGCGAGCCGGGCGTCGGCAAGACGGCCATCGTCGAAGGGCTGGCCCAGCGCATCGTCGCCGGGGACGTGCCGGAGTCGCTGCGCGGCAAGCGCGTCGTCGCCCTCGACCTCGGGTCGATGGTGGCCGGCGCGAAGTTCCGCGGCGAGTTCGAGGAGCGGCTGAAGGCCGTGCTCAAGGAGATCACCGACTCCGCGGGCGAGGTCGTCACCTTCATCGACGAGCTGCACACCATCGTCGGCGCCGGTGCCACCGGTGAAGGCGCGATGGACGCCGGCAACATGATCAAGCCGATGCTCGCCCGCGGCGAGCTGCGGATGGTCGGCGCGACCACGCTCGACGAGTACCGCCAGCACATCGAGAAGGACGCCGCCCTGGAGCGGCGCTTCCAGCAGGTGCTGGTCGGCGAGCCGTCGCCGGAGGACACGATCGCGATCCTGCGCGGGCTCAAGGAGCGTTACGAGGTACACCACGGTGTCCGGATCACGGACGCCGCGCTGGTCGCCGCCGCGACGCTGTCCGACCGCTACATCACCGCGCGCTTCCTGCCGGACAAGGCCATCGACCTGGTCGACGAGGCCGCGTCCAAGCTGCGCATGGAGATCGACTCGCGGCCGGTGGAGATCGACGAGGTCGAGCGGGCCGTCCGTCGCCTCGAGATCGAGGAGATGGCGCTCGCCAAGGAAAGCGACGCGGCTTCGAAGGACCGGCTCAACGCGTTGCGCGCGGAGCTTGCCGAGAAGCGCGAGACGCTGACCGCGCTGACCGCGCGCTGGCAGAACGAGAAGGGCTCCATCGAGAAGGTCCGCGAGCTCAAGGAGCAGCTGGAGCAGCTGCGCGGCGAGTCCGAACGCGCCGAGCGTGACGGCGACCTGGGCAAGGCCGCCGAGCTGCGCTACGGCCGGATCCCGGCGCTGGAGAAGGAGTTCGAAGCGGCCACGGCGGCGAGCGAGGCCAGCCAGCAGAACGTGATGCTCAAGGAAGAGGTCGGCGCGGACGACGTCGCCGACGTCGTGGCCGCGTGGACCGGCATCCCGGCGGGCCGGCTGCTCGAAGGTGAGACCGGCAAGCTGCTCCGGATGGAAGAGGAGCTGGGCCGGCGCGTCATCGGGCAGCAGGAGGCCGTGCAGGTCGTCGCGGACGCGGTGCGCCGCAGCCGGGCCGGCGTCGCCGACCCCGACCGCCCGACCGGCTCGTTCCTGTTCCTCGGCCCGACCGGCGTCGGCAAGACCGAGCTGGCGAAGGCGCTGGCCGAGTTCCTGTTCGACGACGAGCGCGCGATCCAGCGCATCGACATGAGCGAGTACGCCGAGAAGCACTCGGTGGCGCGCCTGGTCGGTGCCCCGCCGGGCTACGTCGGCTACGACCAGGGCGGCCAGCTGACCGAGGCCGTCCGGCGCCGGCCGTACTCGGTGGTGCTGCTCGACGAGGTGGAGAAGGCCCACCCGGACGTCTTCGACGTGCTGCTGCAGGTCCTCGACGACGGGCGGCTGACCGACGGCCAGGGCCGGACGGTCGACTTCCGGAACACCATCCTGATCCTGACCTCGAACCTCGGTTCGCAGGCGATCGCCGACCCGTCGCTCGACGAACGCCAGCGGCGGGACGCGGTGCTGAACGTGGTGCAGCGGCAGTTCAAGCCGGAGTTCCTCAACCGGCTCGACGACATCGTCGTGTTCCACTCGCTCGGCACCGAGCAGCTGACGTCCATTGTGGACATCCAGGTGGCGCGGCTGGCCGCGCGGCTGGCCCAGCGCCGGCTGAACCTGGAGGTCACCGACGGCGCCCGCGAGTGGCTCGCGCTCAACGGCTTCGACCCGATCTACGGCGCCCGCCCGCTCCGGCGGCTGGTCCAGTCGGCGATCGGCGACAAGCTGGCGAAGGAGCTGCTGTCCGGCGAGGTCCGCGACGGCGACACGGTGCGTGTCGACATCCCGGAGCTGGAAGCCGGGGACTCGCTGACCGTCACCCGCGTCTGATTCACCAGGCCAACCGGCGCTCGTCTTCCCAGACGGCGCCGGTTGGCCCGTTTTCGTCCACAGTGGCCAGCCGGATGGCCACCTCGGCGCCTTCTTCGGGCGTGCGGCTGCCGCGAAAGCCGTTGAAGTCGGTGGCGACGTGGCCCGGCGCGGCCCCGTTCACCTTGATGTTCGTGCCCGCGAGCTCCCGTGCGTAGTGGACGGTCAGCGCGTTGAGCGCGGTCTTCGAAGACGAGTAGGGCATCGACGGCTGCCCCGCCCAAGCGCCGTCTTCGCCGATCGAGCCGCGCTTGCTGGTCACGTTCACGATCCGGCCCGCGGGCGAGCGCCGCAGCAGCGGCAGGAACGCGTTCGTCACACGGACGACGGCGAACACGTTCGTTTCGTAGACCAGCCGGAACGCCTCGGCGGTCTCCTCCGAGGGCTTCCCGTAACCGCCCGAGTTGATCCCGGCGTTGTTGACCAGGACGTCCAGCTCTCCGATCTCCCGCACCGCGTTTTCGACGTCCTCATCGGAAAGGACGTCGAGCCGCACGAACCGCGCGCCGATCTCCGCGGCGGCGGCTTCGCCGCGTCGTTCGTCCCGCGCTCCCGAGTAGACGGTGAAGCCCCGTCGGACGAGCCCGGCCGCGATCGCCTTGCCGATGCCCTTGTTCCCGCCCGTCACCAATGCTGTTGTCATGACAACACCGTACGCCGCAGGTTGTTGTCATGACAACACCGACGTAGAGTTGTCCGGTGGACCGGCTGAGCAAGGACGACCTGGCGCTGTGGCACGCGTGGAAGCGAGCGGCCGAAACCGTGCGCGCGCGAGTCGTCGAAGACGTCGCCGCGGCGACCGGACTGTCCGATCCGGACTTCGGGGTGCTCACCCGCGTTGCCGAGGACGGGCGTGGCCGGTTGCGGCAGAACCAGCTCGCCGACTCGATGGGCTGGCACCGCAGCCGCTTGTCGCACCACCTGTCGCGGATGGAGCAGCGGGGCCTCGTCACCCGGCGGCCCGTCGACGGCGGCGTCGAAGTGCTCATCACCGACGCCGGTCGCGCGGAGGTCGCCCGCGCGCGGCCGGTGCACGCCGCCGCCGTGCGGGCTCACCTGGTCGAACCGCTGGGGGCCGCCGACCGCGCCACGTTCCTCGCCTGCCTTGCAGCCCTGACTGAATCGCGCGGTTAAGCGATTTGTCGACCCGAAAACGGGAATTGGCCCGAACGGGCCCGGCGACACGGGTACCGGCGATCATCTCTTCGGCGTAGCAGGCGATACCCTGCACGTCGTGGGTATTCCGGCGTGGATCTGGTTCGTCATCGCGGCCGTCGCCCTGGTGGCGGGCCTCGGGCTGCTCGCTGCCGATCGGGCGAAGGAGGGCTCGCGCAACCGCGAGCGCATGCGCTGGGCGCAGTTGCGCGGCTGGCAGTTCGTCGAGGAGGACGAACGGCTGCCGCAGCAGTGGTCCAACGGCGCGATCGGCTACTTCGGCGCGGACGCCGCCGTGAACGTCGTCGCGGGGTCGACCTTCACCTCCGACGGCCGCCGTCCGGTGTTCATCTTCGACATCGAGTCCGAGGGGCAGATCCCGGCCGTCGTCGTCGCCGTGCGCTGCAACAAGAAGCACCGGATCCCGATCGAGATGTGGCTGTCCAGCGTGCCGTTCCAGCGCGCCGACATGCCCGAGATGCTCGGCCCGATCGGCTCGCGCTACGCCTTCGCCGACGACGCCGACGGCGCCCGCGCGGTGATCACCCAGGAGCTCGTCGACGCCGCGGACCAGCTCGGCGGCGACGTCGGCGTGGCGTGGCTCGAGGCCGAGTGGGTGCTCGCCAGCGTCGTCCCGACGGCCGGCCCGTCCCGGCTCGAGCGGCTGCTCCGGGATCTGGGCGAGATCGCGGACATCGTCGACCCGTTCGACGAGGACTACGACGCGGGCCGCCACCAGGCGAGCGCGCCCATCCCGTCCGTCGGCGGCACCCCGGCGACCCCGCCGACCCCGGCCGCCGGCATTCCGGTGCAGCAGCCGCCCGCGGACCCGCAGAACAACTAGAAGCCGAGCACCGGCTGGTCGAGCACGCTGAGCGACCCGCGCATCGACGTCGTGCCGCCCTGGACGTGGACGACGTGGTCTACTCCGAGGTCGCCGCTGAACGAGCCCGATGTCGTCTTGACCAGGCCGGAGGCCGGGCTCAGCTGGCCGCCCAGCTCGTGCGCCTGACCCACGTCGAGGTCGCCGGCGAAGCTGCCGACGGCGTGCACCTCGGACGTCGTGCCGACCGCGCCCAGCTGCCCGAGGTCGACGGCTTGCCCGGACGACCGGCGCGCGGCGATCCCGCCGGTGAGGTCGCCCGTGAACAGCCCGGCGTCGAGCTGCTCCGCGTTCTCGCTCAGGACGTCGACACCCTTGGCGAGCCAGACGCCCTGGTGTCCCCGCTCGAGGGCGCCCGCGCGGTCGCCGCGGGTGGCGACGGCCTCCGTGAGGTCGGACGCGAGCCGGGCGTCCCCGAGCTGTTTGACGACGACGTCGCGACGGCTCGCGGAGAGCGTGTCGCCGTCGTTGTCGAGCGTCGTGGTGTGCCGGTGGTCGATCGGCAGGGTCAGTTCGGCCGGGGCCGCGAGTGCCACCGCGGGGGCCGCGAACAGGAGAGCCACGGGTGCCGCGCCGGCGGCGACCCTGGGCAGGTAGCCGCTCTTGCGCCTGCTGTGCTTACCCATGGGCGGGACGATAGCCCGGGGCCCAAAAGACTGCATCCGGAGGCCCTGACCTGTGGGTATCGTTCACTCACATGACCACCACCGCTCTTATAACCGGTGCCACCGCGGGCATCGGCGCGCAGTTCGCGCGCACGCTCGCCGCCGAGAAGTACGACCTGGTCCTCGTCGCGCGCGACACCAAGCGCTTGGAGGCCTATGCCGCTGAGCTGCGGGAAAAGCACGGCGTCGCCGTCGAGGTGCTGCCCGCCGACCTGTCCGAAGTGGACGGACGGACGGCGGTCGAGGAGCGGCTCGCCGCCGGGCCGGTCGACCTGCTGGTGAACAACGCCGGGTTCGGGCTGAACGGCGACTTCTGGACGATCCCGCCCGACGCGCTGCAACGCCAGCTCGACGTCAACGTCACGGCCGTGCTGAGGCTGACCCGGGCCGTGCTGCCCGGCATGATCGAGCGCGGGCACGGCGAGATCATCCAGGTCAGCAGCGTCGCGGGGTTCTTCAGCGGCCGCGGTTCGACGTACACCGCCAGCAAGAACTGGGTCACGTCGTTCACCGAAGGCATCGCCGCGTCGCTGCCGAAGGGCGTCCGGATGATGGCGCTCTGCCCCGGGTTCACCGCGACCGAGTTCCACCAGCGGGCCGGCATCGGCAAGCCGGGCCCGAAAATCGCCTGGCTGGGTGTCGAACAGGTGGTCGGCGAAGCACTCGCGGACCTGCGCCGCGGCAAGGTGATCTCGGTGCCGAGCCTGCAGTACAAGGCCGTCGTCGCGATCGGCGGGCTGCTGCCACGCGCGGTGCTGCGCCGGATCAGCGGCGGCTTCGGCGGCAAGGGCCGCACCTGAGTAGGGCTGTCCCCACCCCCAAGACGCACGTGCGCACCAGGGTGATCGAAGGGCTGTCTCCCTAGCGTTCTCGGCATGACGAATGAGGCGGTGCGGCTCGAGGCCGTGCGCAAGGAGTACGACGGCGTGGTCGCGCTGGACGGGGTCTCGATCTCGTTCCCGCGCGGCGGCTTCACCGCGGTGATGGGCCCGTCCGGGTCGGGCAAGAGCACGTTCCTGCACTGCGCGGCCGGGCTCGACCGGCCGACGTCGGGCCGCGTCGTGCTCGACGGCCAGGACCTCGACGGCAAGAGCGAGACATACCTGACGAAGCTGCGCCGCGACCGCGTCGGGTTCGTCTTCCAGGCGTTCAACCTGCTCTCGGCGCTCACCGTCGAGCAGAACGTCGTGCTGCCGCTGCAGCTGGCCGGGAAGCGCCCGGACAAGCGGCTCGTGGCGCGGATCCTCTCGCACGTCGGGCTCGACGGGCGTCGCAAGCACCTGCCCGGGCAGCTCTCCGGCGGGCAGCAGCAGCGCGTCGCGATCGCGCGGGCCCTGGTCACCGACCCGGCCGTGCTGTTCGCCGACGAGCCGACCGGCGCGCTCGACACCCGCACCGCCGCCGACGTGCTCGGCCTGCTGCGCGACTCCGTCCGGACGTCGGGCCAGACGGTGATCATGGTGACGCACGACCCCGTCGCCGCCTCCTACGCCGACGAGGTCGTGTTCCTGGCCGACGGCCGGATCGCCGGGCGGCTCGCACGGCCGACCGCGGAAGCCGTCGCCGAGCGGATGACCCACCTCGGGGCGTGGGACCGGGTGACGGCGTGATGTTCAAGCTCGCGATGCGGACGCTGCGCCTGCGCAAGGGCGGCTTCCTGGCGACGTTCGTCGCCGTGTTCTTCGGCGCGCTGATCGTCTCGGCGTGCGGTGGCCTGATGGAGACCGGCATCCGGTCCGAGACGCCGGTGCAGCGGCTGGCCGCGGCGCCGATCGTCGTCGGCGGGCAGCAAACGCTTGCGGTGCCCGAAGAGGACCCGGCGACCCTGGACCCCGAGGACAAGCACAAGGTCAAGAACGCGACCCTGCCCGAGCGCGTCCGCGTCGACGCGGCTTTGGCCGGCCGCCTGCGCGCGGTCCCCGGCGTCACGAACGTCGTCGGCGAAGTCAGCTTCCCGGTGCAGCTCGGCACGGCGAGCGCGCTCGGGCACGCGTGGGATTCCGCCGCCTTGACGCCGTACGCGTTGACGGGCGAAGCGCCGAAGCCGGGTGAAGTGGTTGTTGACGCCGACATGGGGATCGCCGCCGGAACCACTCTGCCCGTCGCGGCGCACGGCACCATCGCTCAGTACCGCGTGTCCGGCGTCGCGAAGGCGCCCCGGTCCATGCGGGACTCGGCGCTGTTCTTCGCGGCTTCGGACGCGGAAAAGCTCTCGGGACACCCTGGGCAGTTCGACGCGATCGGCGTCTTCGGCGGTGACGTCGCCGCGGTGTCGGCGGTGGTCGGGGACGCCGGGGTCGTGACGACCGGCGCCGACCGCGGTGCCCTGGAGTTCCCCGAGGTGACCAAGAGCGGCGAGAACCTGATCGTGCTGGCCGCCGTCTCGGGCGGGCTGTCGGCGATGGTCATGGTGTTCGTCGTCGCGGGCACGCTCACGTTGTCGACGCAGCAGCGCCTGCGCGAACTCGCGCTGCTGCGGGCGATCGGCACGACCCCGCGCCAGCTGCGGCGGATGGTGCTCGGCGAGGCGCTGGTCGTCGGCGTCCTGGCGGTCGCCGTCGCGGTCGTGCTCGGCCCGGTGCTCGGGAACTGGCTGTTCGGCGAGCTCGCGGCCCACCACGTCGTGCCGGACGTGCTGGAGTACGAGCAGGGCTGGCTCCCGGCGACGGTCGCCGCGGGCGCGTCGCTGCTGGCCGTCATCGCCGCGTCCTTCGTCGCCGGCCGTCGTGCGTCGAAGGTCCGGCCGACCGAGGCACTGGCGGAAGCTTTGGTCGAACGGCGCTGGCTGACGCCGATCCGGGTGATCACCGCGATCCTGTGCTTCGCGGGCGGGACGGCGCTGGCCATCGTCACGGTCGCCGTGATGACCGGCCCGGTCGCGGCCAGTACGGCCGGCCCCGCGGTGATGCTGTGGGCGTTCGGGCTCGCGGCGATCAGCCCCGGCGTCACCAAGGTGACGGCGATGCTGCTGAGCTGGCCGGTCCGGGCCCTCAGCGGCGTCACCGGCCGGGTCGCGCTGCTCAACACCCGCGTCGGCGCGGTCCGGACGGCGGGCGCGGTCACCCCGATCATGCTCGCGGTCGGCATCGCGACCGCCAACATCTACCTGCAGACCACCCAGGAAGCCGTCTCGAACCAGGCGTACACCGAGGACCTGCGGGCGGACGCGGTCGTCGCCGGGCCGGGCGGGCTGGACCCGTCGGTGCTCGGCCGGGTCGCCGCGGTCCCGGGCGTCGCCAGTGCGTCGGAGTACGTCACCAGCACGGTGTTCGTCGAAAAGCCGTTCGATTCGACGTCCGGTGACGACGGCTGGCCCGCGCTCGGCGTCAGCGAGCTGACCGGGAACGCCGTCGAGGTACCGGAGAAGCTCGGCCGCCACGTCGGCGACACGCTGTCGCTGCGGCTCGGCGACGGCGCGCGGGTGGACGTGCGGGTGGCCGCCGTGGTGAGCCAGCGCGCCGGGTTCGAACGGCTCGTGCTGCCGGCGTCACTGCTGGCTCCGCACACGACGCTCGGGCTCGCGCCGCAGCTGCTGGTGCGGGCGGGCGAAGGTGTCGACACGGCGACGCTGACTTCGCGGCTTCGCGAGGCGACAGCCGGGTTGCCGGTGGCTGTCGGCGACCGGGACGCGCTCATCGCGGCGCACGCGAAGGGCAACGAGATCGGCGCGTGGGTCAACTACCTGCTCGTCGGGATGATCATCGCGTACACCGTGATTTCGGTCGTGAACACGCTCGTGATGGCGACGGCCAAGCGGCGCCGGGAGTTCGGGCTGCAGCGGCTCAGCGGGTTCACCCGCGGCCAGGTGCTGCGGATGGCCGGCGTCGAAGGCGGGCTGATCGCGACCATCGCGGTCCTGCTCGGGACGCTCGTCGCGGCGGGCTCGATCGTGCCGTTCTGCCTGGTGGTGAGCGGATCGGTGCTGCCGTCCGGTCCACTGGCGATCTACCTGGTGGTGCTGGCGATCGCCGTGGTCCTCTCGCTCGTCGCGATCCTCGTCCCGGCCTGGGCGGCGACGCGCGGGCGTGCGGTCGACGCCACATCCATCGGTGAGTGAGAACGGTCGTGTGTAAGACTCTCGGCCGTGGCGAACCCCGGGTTGGATCAAGCGGCGAAACTCGAACTGGCCAGGCTGGTCACCGATCTTTCCGTGGTGCACGGAAAAGTGACCCTGGCGTCCGGCAAGGAAGCCGACTACTACATCGACCTCCGGCGCGCGACGCTGCACCACGCGGCCGCGCCGCTGATCGGCAAGCTGCTGCGCCAGCTCACCGCGGACTGGGACTACGTCGCCGCGGGCGGGCTGACGCTCGGTGCCGACCCGGTCGCGCTGGCGATGCTGCACTCCGCGGCGACCGACGGGGTCGTGCTCGACGCGTTCGTCGTCCGGAAGTCCGTCAAGGAACACGGCATGCAGCGCCGCATCGAGGGCATGGAGGTCCGGGGGCAGCGCGTGCTGGCGGTGGAGGACACCTCCACGACCGGCGGCAGCGTGCTCGAGGCGGTCGCGGCCCTGCGGGAAGCGGGCGCGAACGTGATCGGCGTCGTGACGGTCGTCGACCGCGACACCGGCGCGCGCGAGGCCATCGAAAAGGAAGGCCTCGAGTACCGGTACGTCCTCGGCAAGGACGACCTCGGCCTGGACTGACCGGCCGGCCGGGGACCGCCGCGGCGGTCCCCGGCTCCGGGCTCACTTCTTGAAGAGGTCCTTCGCGGCGTCCTTCACGTTCTCGACCGCACCCTTCAGCCCGGCCTTCGCCTGGTCGGCCTGACCCTCGGCCTGCAGCTGCTCGTCGCCGGTGGCGGACCCGGCCGCCTCCTTGGCCTTGCCGCCCAGCTCCTCGGCCTTGTTGCTGATCTTGTCGCCCAGCGACATGGGGCACCTCCCGGTTCGGCGGCACCCCGGTGGGATGCCTTGGTGCCGTGAAGACCACCGAGGCGCGTGATCGTCACGGACTCGCCCGGGTGACTCGGGTCACCGACAATCGACGCGTGACGTTTTCCGCCCGCCGGTGTCTTCTGGGAGAGGAGGTGCCGTGACGACCAGCGCGGAGCCGGTGACGCCGCTCGACGACGTGACCCTTGTCGGGCGCGCGAAGGACGGCGATGTCCAGGCGTACGAGCAGCTCGTGCTGCGCTACCAGGGGCCGATGTTCCGGCTCGCCGTCAAGATGCTCGCCCACCGCGGCGACGCGGAAGATGTCGTGCAGGAGGTGTTCCTCAACGCCTGGCGCAAGCTCGACCAGCTCGGCGAGGACGCGGCGTTCGTCGGCTGGCTCTACCGGGCCACGACGAACCGCTGCCTCAACGCGATCCGGGCGCGCAAGCCCCAGGCGGACGTCGACCTGGACACCGCCGAGTCGCCACGGGTGGACCTCCAGCCGGAGCGGGCCGCCCAGGTCAGCGGCCAGCTCGCGGCGTTGAACGCGGCGCTGGCGCAGCTGACGCCGGAACAGAGAGCGTGCTGGCTGCTGCGCGAAGTGCACGGCCGGTCCTACGACGAAATCGGCGAAGTCGTCGGCGCGAACGCGACCGCGGTCCGCGGCCGGATCGCGCGGGCCCGGGCCCAGCTGGCGGAGGTGATGAAGCCATGGCGATGACGGACTACGAACTACCCTGCGAACGCGATGTCGAGCAGGTGTGGGAGCGGCTCGACGCGGTCGGCGCCGGGCAGGCCGACGAGCACGAGCTGACCTGCCCGCACTGCCGGGCCGCGCGCGAAAGCCTGCTGGCCCTGCGCGAGGCCACCGCGGAACTGGTGGCCGACGACGACCTGCCGCCCGCCCTGTTCGGCCGGATCATGTCGGCGGTGCGGGCCGAGGTGCGGCGCGGCTCGATGGTGGCGCTGCCGACCCCGGAACCGGGGGTCGTCGAGATCAGCGAACAGGCCGTGGCCGCGGTGCTGCGGTACGCGGCGGACACGGTCGGCGGCGTCCGGGCGCGACGCTGCCGGGTGCGAACCGCCGAGAACGGCGTCGTGGAGGTCGAACTCACCCTCGCGGTGAGTCTGCGGAACGTCACCGGCGGTGAAGCGTTGGCGCTGGTGCGGGAGCGGGTGACGACGGCGGCCGCGGCCCGCGTGGGGCTGACGCTGGCGAAGCTCGACCTGCTGGTCGACGACATCTTCGAGGAAGTCACTGTCGAGGAAGACACTGCCGGGGAGCCAGGGGAATGAGCGTGGACTACGTCATCGCCGATCCGGTGATCGCCAGCGTGGCGGCCAGGGCGGCGATCGGGACGCCGGGCGTGGTGCGGCTCGAACCGGGCCTGCGCGGCCTGGTGACGGCGTGGACGCGGGCCGCCCGCCAGCGCTGGAAGGGCCTCGACCCGGCGCCGGCCGACGGCGTCCGGGTCCGCACGGCGGACGGCCGGGTGAGCGTCGAGATCGACCTGGTCACGGCCTCGGCCGACCAGGCCGCGGCGGTGGGCCGGGCCGTCCAGCGCGCGGTCGGGCGGTTCGTGACCGAGCAGACCGGCTTGGTCGTCGACCGGGTTTCGGTGTCCATCATGGACATCGAGGGCCGGTGACCGGGTCCGAAGCCGTCGAGAAGATCGTCGGCGCCCTCGCGGCGGTGGACGGCCTCCGGCCGGCGACCCCGGTTTCCCCCGAGACGACGTGGCTGCCGGTCGACTGGGCCGGCCTGGCGGTCGACCTGTCGGCGGAGGTCGTCCAGATCCGCCTGATCGCGACGCGGCTGCCGATTCCGCCGCTGCTCGACCAGGCCGCGGCGGCGGTGCGGCCGATCCTGGCGGGCACGGAGTGGGCGGACGCGCGGCTGCGGCTGGTGGTCACCGACCTCGACGGCGCGGCGTTCGCGAGACCCACGTCACAGTGATCCCTTCCCGTCCCGCGGGTCCTTGGCGACGAAGAGCCTGGGGCTCAGGACATTCAGGGAGGAACTCCATGACCGTGACCGCCGAAGACACCGTGACCGACGTCCTCGTCACGAAGCAGGGCACGACCACGATCGCCGACACCGTGGTGCGGAAGATCGCCGGCCTCGCCGCGCGCGAGGTCAGCGGCGTGCACGACCTCGGGGGTGGCGCGGCGCGGGCGTTCGGCTCGCTGCGCGACCGCATCCCGGGCGCGTCGGCCAGCGCCGGCCAAGGCGTCTCGGTCGAGGTCGGGGAGAAGCAGGCGGCCGTCGACCTGCAGATCCTCGTCGAGTACGGCGTCGCCATCGCCGACCTCGCGCGGTCGGTGCGCCGCAACGTCGTCACCTCGATCGAGCAGATGACCGGGCTGCAGGTCGTCGAGGTCAACATCAACGTCAGCGACGTCCACCTGCCCGGCGACGACGAGCCCGCGCCGAGTGATCGGGTGCGCTGACCCCGCCCGGCGTACCGTCGGGAGCATGGACGAGCCGTCGAAGCCCGACGAGCCACCGGAGCGGCCGGGGCACGCGCCGCCGTGGAAGAAACCGCCCGAGCAGTACCCGCACGAGGAGCCCACGAAATACCCGGCGAAACGCCCACCGGAATTCCCACCGGGTGTAACGCCTCCGTCACCGCCCAGGTGAACGGGTTGCTCCGGTGGGTTAAACATCACACGCCGGGGCATTCTCAGGGGCGGCCGAACTCGATCAGCGGAGTAAAGTCGCTGGTAGGGGGACGGTGAAGGGGGCGTGTGGTGGCGAAGTTCCTGGCGGATGTGACTGTCGCGGTACACCTTTTGGCCTTGCTTCTGATCGGTTTCGGCGGATTTGTCGCCTGGCGCTGGCCAAAGCTGATCTTCGTGCACATGCTCGCCGTCGCCTGGGGAATCCTGGTCAACGTCGCCCCGGTGCCGTGCCCGTTCACCGCGCTGGAGAACTTCTTCCGCCACCAGCAGGGTCTCGGTGACCTGCCCGGCGGGTTCAACGCCTACTACCTCTACGGCACGGTGTTCCCCCAGTCGTGGCTGCCGGCCATCGGTGTCGTCGCGATCTCGGTGGTCATCTACTCCTACGTCGGCGTCTACCACCGCTGGCGTCACCACGCGGAGGACGCCCGGACGCACCAGGTGCGCCTGGGCTAGGCGACAATCGGGGGGTGAGCACCTCCCCCGACGCCGGACCCACCGAGTGGGTGAGCCGCGAAGAGGTCGGCGTCGGCCCGTGGCCGGGTGACTGGCCCACGGACGAGCGGTACGACCCCGACCTGCTGCGCGACGGCGATCGCCGCAACGTCGTCGACGCCTACCGCTACTGGCGCCGTGAGGCGATCGTGTCCGATGTGGACCGCCGGCGGCACCCCTTCCACGTCGCGATCGAGAACTTCCAGCACGACCACAACATCGGCACCGTGGTCCGCACGGCGAACGCCTTCGCGGCGGCGGAGGTCCACATCGTCGGCCGCCGCCGCTGGAACCGCCGCGGCGCGATGGTGACCGACCGCTACCAGCACCTCCGCCACCACGACGACGTCTCCGGGCTGGTCTCGTTCGCGGCCGAGCACGGCTTGGCGGTGGTGGCGGTCGACAACACCCCGGGGTCCGAGCCGGTGGAGACGGCGTCGCTGCCGCGCGAGTGCGTGCTGGTGTTCGGCCAGGAGGGTCCGGGCTTGTCCGAGGGCACGCAGGAAGCGGCGTCCCTGGTGGTGTCGATCGCCCAGTTCGGGACGACGCGCTCGATCAACGCGGGCGTCGCGGCCGGGATCGTCATGCACGCCTGGGTCCGGCAGCACGCCGACCTGTCGACGGCCTGGTAGTCAGAGCCCCCATCCCCAGCGCAGCTGCACTACGCCGGACGCGTTGTTCGTGGCCAGCCCGCTGCCGCTCTGCCGCGTGATCGAGTAGGTGTCCCCCGAGCGCAGGCCGGGCCAGTAGACGACGCCCAGCTGCCGTGACCTCGCCAGGTCGGTGGTGGCGGCGAAGTACGCGGTGAAGGTGTTGCCGTCCTGGTGGCCCGCGGAGTAGTCCAGGCCGGTCGTCATCGGGGCGCCGGCCTCGTCGATGACCGTGCGCGAGGAGTACGACCCGAGCCGGTTGCTCAGGTTCGCGGTCCACGCCGAGCGGGTCGTGTCCGAGGCCCAGAAGCCGTAGAAGTGCAGGGACAGCAGCGTTCCGCTCAACGCGCTCGCCGCGCCGACGCCGGTGACGTTGTCGTTGTAGCCGGTGCCGCTGATCAGCACCCGGCCGCGCGGGATGGCCGAGTGCCGGGACAGCCAGGTCGAGCAGAGCGACACCCAGGAGTTCAGGCTGTAGCCGAACGGCTCGTTCATCGGCTCGAAGTAGACGTTCCCGTTGCCGCCGTAGTCGCCGGTGACCTTGTCCCACATGGTGTTCCACGCGGTGACGTCGTCGACGAACCCGTCCTTGTTCGCTTCCCAGTACCCGAAGATGACCTTCATGCCGTGGGCCAACGCGGAGTCGGCGGCGCCCTTGTACCGCGCCCACCAGTCCGAATTCACGCTCTGCGGGTTGATCGGCAGCCGCACGGTGTTCGCGCCGAGCTGCTGCTGGAAGCCGGTGATGATGCCGTCCGCCTTGGTGCGGACGACGTCGTAGCTGTCACCGGCGGTGAGACCGGTCGGGATGACCCAGCCGTCCACGTAGTTGTCGCGGGCGTCGGCCCAGTTCACGCCGCGGAAGGCGTTCGTCGCGGCGGACGCCGGCGGGACCGTGAGCAGGGGCGCGGTGAGCACGGCGAGCAGGAGGACACGCAGGCAGCGACGAAGGCAGGTCATGCGAACTCCGATGTCCGATGATCGATGTTGACGTCAACATGCCTGGCCGAGAATCCTCTCGGACCGTCGCCGGTGTCAAGCGTCAGACGGGTGCGACCTCGACCGGGATGCCGTTCAACACCGACGTTCCGGACGGAACGTCCAGCAGTGTCTCGTCCGCGACCAGGTTCGAGTTGACGCCGGGGTTCGCACGCGCCACCCGCGTCCGCGAGCCGTCGACGTCGTGGCCCCAGCCGTGCGGGATGCTGACGACGCCCGGCCGGACCTCGTCCGTCACCTCGACCGGGACTTCGAGCTTGCCCGCGCGCGAGGTCACCGACGCCAGCGAGCCGTCGGTGAGGCCGAGGCGGGCGGCGTCGGCCGGGTGGACCAGGACCGTGCAGCGGTTGCCGCCGCGGATCAGCGGTTTCAGGTTGTGCATCCACGAGTTGTTCGAGCTGAGGTGCCGCCGTCCGATCAGCAGGAGGCCCTCGTCGGCCGGCTTCGCCAGCTCGTCACGCAGCCGCGGGACGTCGGCGACGACCTCCGGCGGGGCCAGCTCGATCCGGCCGGACGCCGTGCACAGCACCTCGGGGATCCGCGGCTTCAGCGGCCCGAAGTCCACCCCGTGCGGCGCGGCTTCGAGGTCGGCGAGCGTGACGTCGTACGGCCCGGCGCGCAGCAGGAGGTCGACCAGCCGCGCGGGCCCGGTGCGCTCACCGGTGACGTCGAGCTTGTTCCGGCGCGCGGTT
Source organism: Amycolatopsis sp. NPDC005961 (assembly GCF_040629235.1). Classification (NCBI taxonomy): domain Bacteria; kingdom Bacillati; phylum Actinomycetota; class Actinomycetes; order Pseudonocardiales; family Pseudonocardiaceae; genus Amycolatopsis; species Amycolatopsis sp. NPDC005961. The sequence continues at coordinate 22,293 of NZ_JBEXVF010000004.1, forward strand.
TCGGCGGCGACGAAGTCGTCGAGCGCCGCGACGTCCGCTTCGGGGCCCTGACCGGTGACGATGCCGGTGAGCCGCAGCATCGTCTCCCACTCCTGCGGGAGCTTCGACGGCAGCGTCGCCGGCGTCCAGTTGGCGACGTTGCGCACCGACAGCTGGTAGAAGGCCAGGTCGAAGTGCGGGCGTTCGAGCGGCGACGGGCCGGGCAGGATGACGTCGGCCTGGCGTGACGTCTCGTTCAGGTAGACGTCGACGGAGATCATGAAGTCGAGCTTCTTCAGGGCTTCGGCGAGGCGGCCCGCGTTGGGCGTGCTCAGGCAGGGGTTGCCGCTGACGGTGATCAGCGCGCGGACCTGGCCGTCGCCCGGGGTTTCGATCTCGTCGGCCAGCGTCGCGACCGGCAGTTCGCCGACGACCTCGGGGTAGCCGCGCACGCGGCTGTGCCACCGCCCGACGGCGAACGGCCGCCGGTTCCCGGTCGGCTGGCACGCGGCCAGCGGGAACATCGCGCCGCCGGGCTCGTCGAGGTTGCCGGTGAGCACGTTGAGGACGTCCACCAGCCAGCTCGCGACCGTGCCGAACGTCTGGGTCGTGGTGCCGATCCGGCCGTAGACGACGGCGTTCTCGGTGGCCAGTTCGAGCGCCATCCGGCGGATGTCGGCGGCGTCGATGCCGGTGCGCGAGGCGACGGCTTCCGGGGTGAACGGCCGGGCCAGCTCGCGGACGTCGTCGAGGCCGTTGAGGTGCTCCGCGAGCCGGCCGGGTGCCACGCGATTTTCCGCGAACAGGACGTTGACCAGCGCGAACAGCAGCAGCGCGTCGGTGCCGGGCCGGATGGCGTGGTGCTCGTCGGCGAACTGCGCGGTGCGCGTGCGGCGCGGGTCGACGACGACGATCTTGCCGCCGCGCTCGCGGATCCCGCGCAGCCGCCCGCGGATGTCCGGCGCGGTCATCAGGCTGCCGTTGGAGACGAGCGGGTTGGCGCCGAGGATCAGCAGGTGCCGCGCGCGGTCGAGGTCGGGCACGGGGATGGCGAGCGGGTCGCCGAACATCGTGCCGGACGAGTAGTGCTTCGGCATCTGGTCGACCGAAGTAGCGCTGTAGAAGTTCCTGGTGCCCAACGCTTTGTAGAGCACGCGGCCGTAGAGCGTGAGCGCGATGTTGTGCACGCCGGGGTTGCCCGCGTAGACGGCGACGGCGTCCCGGCCGTGCTCCTCGAGGATCGGCGGGAGGCGGCGGTCGATCTCGTCGTAGGCCTCCTGCCAGCTGACTTCGACGAACTCGCCGTCGCGCTTGAGCAGGGGCGCGGTCAGCCGGTCGGGGTCGTGGTGCAGCGCCCCGAGCGACGCGCCCTTCGGGCAGATGTAGCCCTTCGAGAAGACGTCGTTGTCGTCGCCGGTGACCCGGGTGACCTGCTGGTTCTCGTCGAGCGTGACCTCGAGGCCGCAGGTGGCCTCGCACAGCGGGCAGGTGACGTGTGCCGTGGTCATGAGTACCTCGCAGGCCGTCGGGGTCTCTCAACATACCGAGCGGTATGTCGATGGGCAAGGCAGGATTGCGCCATGGACGTCTCGGCCGCCGAACGCGCGGTGACCGCCCGGCACCTCCGCCGCGTCTGGGGGCTGCCCGGCACGGTCCTCGGCCGCAGCGGCTGGCCGGCATCGGCCGGTCAGCGGCTGCACTGGCACTGGAACTACTGGTGGCAGGCCCATTTGCTGGACACGCTGGTCGACGCTCAGCTGCGGTCTCCGTCTGCTTCGCGCTTGGCCCTGATCCGGTCGTTCGTGCGTTCGGTGCGGTTGCGCAACTTCGGGCGCTGGACGAACGAGTACTACGACGACATCGCCTGGCTCGGCCTTGCGCTGCAACGGGTTCAGCGTCTTGGGATCGACGTCGGCCCGGCCGTCGCGGCGATCGACACGCAGCTGCTGTCGGGCTGGACGTCCGCGGCGGGCGGCGGAATCTGGTGGCGCGTCGGCGACGAGTTCAAGAACGCGCCGGCCAACGGCCCGGCGGCGATCTTCCACGCCCGGTCGGGAAATCTCTCCCGCGCTCGTGAGATGACGGACTGGATGACGTCCACTTTGGTCGATCCCGCGACCGGCCTGGTCTTGGACGGCATCCGCACGGACACGGGCGAGCTGGTCAAGCACATCTACACGTACTGCCAAGGGGTTTACCTCGGGGCGTGCCTGGAACTGTCCTTAGTGGACGACGCAGCTCGGACGGTGCGGGCGGTGGCTTCGCATTGCGCCCCGGGAGGGGTGATCCGCGGCCAAGGCGGTGGCGACGGCGGGCTGTTCGCGGCGATCTTGGCCCGGTACCTGGCCTTGGCAGCGCGTGCTTTGCCCGGTCCGGAGGCTTCTCTGGCGCGGTCCTTGGTGCTGGACTCCGCGGAGGCCTGCTGGTCGGGCGCGGCGGAAGGGCCGGTGTTCAGCGCGTTCTGGGACCGCCCGGCGCCTTTGCTGCCACTGCCGGAGGACGCCCCGGAGCGCGACATGTCGGTCCAGGTGGGCGGCTGGATGCTGCTGGAGGCCGCGGCAACGCTGTCACCAGACGTCGCCGGCCCGCCAGTCGGCGGTTAGCGCGCCGTCCAGGTCGAGCGAGGCCCGGCCGGGGAAGACGTAGACCCCGCCGTCGTCGTCCTCGGTGCGCCGCACTCCCGCAGGCGTCAGGGCGAAGGTCGGTCCCCGCCACTGCTGCCAGCCCCGTCCGGCGTACAGCGGCGCCCCGGCCCGGGTCGCACTCAGGGCGCCGACCTCGTACCCGGGCAACAGGTCCTCCATCGCCGCCATCAACGCACTCGCGACCCCACGCCGCCGGTGGTCCGGGTGCACCGCGACGCCCTCGACGTAGCCGGTGTTCAGCGTGCGATCGCCGTGCAGGAGCCGGCGTTGCACGAGCGAGGCGTGGCCGACCAGGTCGTCACCGTCGAAGGTCAGGGCGTGCATCCCGCCGAGGGTGTTTTCCCAGCCCGGAAGGTCGAAGTCGGCGAACGCGCCTTCGAGCAGAGCCCGGACGGCATCGAGGTCGGCGGAGGGCAGCTGGGCGGTGTGCGCGAGCCGGATCACCGGCCCATTCTCCCGCGCCCGGGCCGGGAGTGGTCAGCAGCCGCAGGAGGCGCCGTGCAAGAAGCGTGGCGTCAGCGACACCGTCTCCGGCGGCCGGTCGGGGTCGGCCATCCGGGACAGCAGCAGCTGCACCGCCCGGCGTCCGATGTCGGCGACCGGCTGGGCCAACGTTGTCACCGCCGGGCTCACCCGGCGGGCCCACTCCATGTCGCCGTAGCCGACCACCGCCAGCTCCGAGCCGATGCGGATTCCGCGGCGGTGGGCCTCGTACTGGACGCCCACCAGCATCGACTCGTCCGCCACCACCAGTGCAGTCGGGGAAGGCCAGCCGTCCAGGAGCTTGGCCGTGGCCCGTGCCGCTCCGCCCGACGTCGACAACCCGCACTCCACCAGCTCGCGGTTGTACCGCAGCCCCGCCTGCTCCAGGCCCAGCCGGTAGCCGCGGACGCGCTCGCGGCTGATGTCCAGGCTCTCGTCGCCCGAGATCAGGCCGATCTTGCGGTTGCGTCCCTCGACCAGGTGACGGACCAGCGACGCCACCGCGTGCACGTTCTCCGTGCCCACCTGGTCGACGTCGTTGCGGGCGGCGACGCGGTCGACCAGCACCGTCGGCACGCCCATCCGGACCAGGCCGTTGATCACCGCTTCGCCGCCGGTCGAGGGCACCAGCAACACGCCGTCCACGAGGTCCGCTCGCAGCGCGCGCACCAGTGAATCCTCTTCACTCGCCGTGTCGCCGGTGTCCGCCAGCGTGACGTCGCACCCCGCCTGAGCGGCGGCGGCCCTGATCGAGCGCAGCAGCTCACCCGAGTAAGGGTTCGCGTGCGTACCCATCGCGACGCCGATCCGGTAGGTGACCGGGGGGTCCCACAACCGGAGCTCTGGCGATAGTGCGGTCATAAGCCCTCGCAGACGCTCAGCCGAAAGGTATCCGCTGAGCGCTCACGCCGAAGCGCTAGGACCCCAGAATCACTTATGTGAGTGAACCGGCGGGCAGCCGCACGACTCACGGTGACGCAGAGTGGGTGGCAGCCGGACCGTCTCGGCCTTGCGCGCGGGGTCGTTGATCCGGGCCAGCAGCAGCCGTACGGCCTGCCGCCCGATCTCCTCGATCGGCTGCGCCATCGTCGTCAGCGGCGGGTCCACCAGGTCCGCCCACTCGACGTCGTCGTAGACCACCACCGGCAGGTCACGCCCGATGCGCAGGCCCCGCCGCCGCGCTTCGTGCAGCACCCCGACCATCATGCTGTCGTTCCCGACGACCAGCGCCGTCGGCGGCTCGGGCAGCGCCAGCAGCGTGCTCAACGCCAGCGAGCCCCCTTCGTGCGACGAGTTTCCGCAGGCCACGAGGTCGGCCGACCACGTCAGCCCGGACCGGCCGAGCCCCAGCCGGTAGCCCAGCACGCGCTCCTCGCTCGTCGACAGCCCGGGCGTGCCGCTGATCATCCCGATCCGCCGGTGCCCGAGCGTCGCCAGGTGCGCGGTCAGCGCCGACGTCGCCTGGATGTTCTCCGTGCCCACCTGGTCGACGTCGGCGCGGGTGGTCAGCCGGTCGATCAGCACCGTCGGCACGTCCAGCGACACCAGCTCGCCGATCACCGGGCCGTCGCCCGGGGCCGGGGTGATGAGCAGGCCGTCGACGCGCCGCGAACGCAGCGCCCGCACGGTGTCACGCTCCGTGCCGGCGGTGTCGTGCGTGTCGGCCAGCAGCACGGTGTACCCGTGCGCCGACGCCTCCCGCTCGATCGCCTGCATCAGCGTCGCGAAGTACGGGTTGGCCACCAGCGAGATGGCCATCCCGATCGACCGCGTCCCGCCGGTGACCAGCGAACGGGCGATCGCGTCGCCGGTGTAGCCGGTCGTCTCGATCGCCCGGAGGACGGCCGCCTTGGTGTCCTCCGCGACCGCCCGCGTCCCGTTGACGACGTGCGACACGGTCGTGATCGAAACGCCGGCGAGCTCGGCGATGTCCCGCTGGGTCGGCCGCGATGATCTCGGCTGGGGCATGCCAATCCTTTCCGGCAAGCGTTTGCGCAAACGCTTGCGTACGCGGTGCAGTCTGTCTACCTTCCCGACCATCGGCAAGCACCCGATCACACCGTGTCTTCTTTAAGGGGTGGGAACCCATGAGACAGCGAAGTCTCACCGCACTCACACTGGCCGCCGTGCTCGTCGCGACGACCGGCTGCACCGTCGAACGCCACTGGGGTGGCAGCACGAACACCGGCGGGAGCGGCAAAGCGAAGGTCGGCCTGGTGACCAAGACCGACACGAACCCCTACTTCGTCGAACTGCGCAACTCCGCCAGAGCGGCCGCGCAGGCCAACGGCGCCGACTTCAGCGCGCTCGCCGGCCAGTTCGACGGCGACAACGACGGCCAGGTCCGCGCCATCGAGAACCTGGTGCAGCAGGGCGCGAACACCATCCTCATCACCCCCAGCTCGTCGACCGGCGTGCTCAAGGCGATCAAGGACGCCCGCGACGCCGGGATCCTCGTCATCGCGCTCGACACCGCCACCGAACCGCCCGACGCCGTCGACGCCACCTTCGCCACCGACAACTTCGCCGCCGGTGAGCAGCAGGGCGCCTACGTCAAGGCCGCGCTCAAGGGCGTCCCGCCCAAGCTGCTCATGGTCGACGGAACGGCAGGCAGCTCGGTCGACACCCAGCGCCACGGCGGGTTCCTCAAGGGCATCGGGCTGACCGACGGCTCGCCGGAGATCAAAGGCCACACCGCGGCCAACGGCGACCAGAGCCTCGCCCAGCAGGGCATGGAGAACCTGCTCCAGCGCAGTACGGACATCAACGCCGTCTACTCGATGAACGAGCCGATGGGCCGCGGCGCGTACGCGGCGCTGAAGGCCCGCGGGCTCACCGGCCAGATCGTGATGGGCTCGATCGACGGCGGCTGCGAGGGCGTCCAGAACGTCAAGGACGGTCAGTACGCCGCGACCGTCATGCAGTTCCCCAAGAAGATGGCCGAACAGGGCGTGCTCGCGGCCGTCGACTACGCGAAGACCGGCAAGAAGCCGACCGGCTTCGTCAACACCGGGTCCGCGGTGATCACCGACAAGCCGCTGCCCGGCGTCGAAAGCCACGACACCGCGTGGGGCCTGCAGAACTGCTGGGGAGGAAAGAAATGACGACGGCGACAGTGTCCACAAGGGACACAAAGGACCGTGAGTCGCTCGGCGAGTTCCTCCTCCGAGCCCCCGCGGTCGGTCCGGCGCTCGCGCTGGTCGTCGCGATCGTGGTGTTCTCGCTGGCCACGGACACGTTCTTCGACCTCGACAACCTGTCCACGGTGGTCCAGCAGTCGCTGGTCGTCGGGACGCTCGCGCTGGGCCAGACGCTCGTCATCCTCATCGCGGGCATCGACCTGTCCAACGCGGCCTCGCTGGTCGTCGCGACGCTGATCATGGCGAAGCTCGCCGCGGCGGGCACCAACGGCTTCGTCGCGCTGCTCGCCGGCGTCGTGCTGACGATCATCGTCGGCATCTTCATCGGCGGGCTCGCCACGCGGGTCAAGCTCCCGGCGTTCATCATCACGCTCGGCACGTTCACCATGCTGACCGCGGTTTCGAAGCTGATCGCCGGCGGCCAGGCCGTCCCGGTGACCGACGGGGTGCTGCAGTGGCTCGGCACCAAGCGCTACCTTTTCGGCGGCATCCCGATCACCTACGGCATGACGCTGGCGCTGCTGATGTACCTCGGCGTCTGGTACGCGCTGACGAAAACCGCGTGGGGCAAGCACGTCTACGCGGTCGGCAACGCACCGGAGTCCGCGCGGCTGTCCGGCATCAAGGTCAACCGCACGGTCCTCTCGGTCTACATCGTGGCCGGGCTGACCTTCGGCATCGCCGCCTGGCAGGCGCTCGGCCGCACGCCGAACGCCGACCCGAACCAGTTCCAGCTCGGCAACCTCGACTCGATCACCGCCGTCGTCCTCGGCGGGACGAGCCTCTTCGGCGGCCGCGGTTCGGTGCTCGGGACGCTGATGGGCGCGCTGGTCGTGGCCGTGCTGCGGTCCGGGCTGACGCAGATGAACGTGGACGGCAACTACCAGGACCTCGCCACCGGCGCCCTGCTCATCGCCGCCGTCGTGGTGGACCGGATCGCGAGGAGGCAGCAGCAGTCATGACCGAACCGATCCTGCAGGCCCGTGGCCTGGTGAAACGCTACGGCCGGGTGACCGCCATCGATGGCGCCGACTTCGACCTGCTGCCCGGAGAGGTGCTCGCCGTGGTCGGGGACAACGGCGCCGGGAAGTCGTCGCTCATCAAAGCCCTGTCCGGAGCGGTGATCCCGGACGAGGGCGAGATCAAAGTGGACGGTCAGACCGTCCACTTCAAGTCCCCTTTGGACGCTCGCCACTACGGGATCGAGACGGTTTACCAGGACCTCGCCGTCGCGCCCGCGCTCGACATCGCGTCGAACATGTTCCTGGGCCGGGAAAAGCGGCTCAAGGGTCCGCTCGGGCTGTTCCGCAAGCTCGACACCGCGACCATGCGGTCCGAGGCGCAGCGGATCCTCGACGAGCTGGGCGTCAACATCAAGTCGATCTCCCAGCCCGTCGAGACGCTTTCCGGTGGTCAGCGCCAAGGCGTCGCCGTTGCCCGCGCGGCCGCGTTCGGCACCAAGGCCGTGATCATGGACGAGCCCACCGCCGCGCTCGGCGTCGCCGAGTCCGGCAAGGTGCTCGACCTCATCGGCCGGATCCGCGACCGCGGCCTGCCGGTGGTGCTGATCAGCCACAACATGCCGCACGTCTTCGACATCGCCGACCGCATCCACGTGCACCGCCTCGGCAAGCGCGTCGCGGTCGTCTCGCCGAAGACGCACACGATGAACCAGGTCGTCGGCCTGCTCACGGGTGCGTTGCGGCTCAACGAAAACGGCGAGATCGAAGAGGCGGCAGCCGCGACACACGTGGCCGGCTTGACGTGAGAGTGCTGCTGGCGGGGCTGTGCACCGTGGACGTCGTCCAGCGGGTCGACGAGCTTCCGGCGCCGGGCGAGAAGGTGCAGTCGCTGCGGGTGGACGTCGCGGCCGGGGGGCCCGCGACGAACGCCGCGGTGACCGCCGCCGCGCTCGGCGCCGAGGCGACCCTGCTGACCGTCCTCGGTGCACACCCGCTGGCGGCGCTCGCCCGCGCCGACCTCGAAGCTTGTGGCGTGCGGGTCGTCGACCTCGATCCCACGCGGTCCGATCCGCCGCCGGTCAGCGCCGTCGCCGTCCGCGAACGCGACGGCGAGCGCACGGTCGTCTCGCGCAACGCGGCGGGCTCCGAAGTCACCTGGAGCGGCACGCTGGACGCGGACGTGGTGCTCGTCGACGGCCACCACCCGAACCTCGCGCTGGCTGTCGCGAAGGCCGCCAACGCCGACGGCGTGCCGGTCGTGCTCGACGCCGGGAGCTGGAAACCCGTGCTCGACGAACTCCTCCCGCTGGTCGGCATCGCCGCGTGTTCCGCGCACTTCCGCGCCCCGGAACCCGGCCTCCACCAGCGCGGCGTCCCGACCGTCATCACGACCGCGGGGCCCCGCCCGGTGCGATGGTCCACTGCGGACGGCGGCTCGGGTGAGGTGCCTGTCGCGAGCGTCGAAGCGCGAGACACACTAGGTGCGGGCGACGTCTGGCACGGCGCGCTCGCCGTGGCCGTGACGCGCGAACCGACGGTGACGGACCGGATTCGCTTCGCCAACGAGGTGGCCGCCGAACGGGTGCGGCAGGTGGGACCGCGGTCGTGGACGACCGCGATCGCAGGAAGGAACAGGACATGACGGCGTTCGACGACCTGCTGGCCCGGGCCGAGGGCCTGACCGTGCGCGGGCAGCGCAACGTGCTGGGCATCATCGGCGCGCCCGCGTCGGGCAAGACCACGCTGGCCTGGGCGCTGGCCAACGCGCTCGGCTCGCGCGCCGCGGTGGTCGGCATGGACGGCTTCCACCTCGCGCAGGTCGAGCTGCGCCGGCTGGAGCGCACCGAGCGCAAGGGCGCCCCGGACACGTTCGACGCGGCCGGTTACTACCACATGATCAAGCGGCTCGCCGAAGGCCGCGAGACGGTCTACGCGCCGGAGTTCCGCCGCGAGATCGAGGAGCCGATCGCCGGCGCGGTGGCCGTGCCGCCGGAGGTCCAGCTGGTGATCACCGAGGGCAACTACCTGCTTCTGCCGGACGACCCGTGGAGCGCCATCCGGCCGCTGCTCACCGAGGCCTGGTTCCTCGCACCGGACGAGCCCGAGCGGATCGAACGGCTGGTGTCGCGCCACCGCCGCTACGGCCGTTCGCTGGTCGAGGCCCGCCGCCGCGCGCTCGGCTCGGACCAGCGCAACGCCGACCTCATCTCGCAGACGCGCGACCGCGCGGACCTGGTGCTGGAGAACCTGCCGCTGGCGAACTTCGCGATTTGACTCTCATCGTCACGGGTGGCAGCCGGGGGATCGGCGCGGCCATCTGCACGCTGGCGGCTTCGCGCGGCTACGACGTCGTGGTCAACTACTCCGGCGAATCCGCGCCCGCTCTCGCGGTGGCCGACGAGGTGCGTTCGCACGGCCGTCAGGCGCTGGCGGTCCGCGCGGACGTCTCGGTGGAGGACGACGTCCGTGCGCTGTTCGACGCCGCGGAGGGGCTCGGGCCGGTAAAAGCGCTGGTCAACAACGCGGCGATCGTCGGCAACACGCCCGGGCGGCTCGACTCCTACGACGTCGAGGTCGTCCGGCGGACCCTCGACGTCAACGTCACCGGCGTGTTCCTGTGCTGCCGCGAGGCGGTCCGCCGGATGTCGACGCGGTACGGCGGCGACGGCGGCGCGATCGTCACCATCTCCTCGACGGCCGCGCGGACCGGGTCGGCCGGGGAGTGGGTGCACTACGCGGCGTCGAAGGCCGCCGTCGACACGCTGACGTTCGGGCTCGCCCAGGAGGTCGCGGGCGAGGGCATCCGGGTCAACGCCGTCGCGCCCGGGATGATCCACACCGGCCTGCACGAGGCGGCCGGCCTGCCGGACCGGATGGCGAAGTACGCGCCGCAGATCCCGATGGGGCGCGCCGGGGAGCCGGCCGAAATCGCCGAAGCGGTGCTGTTCCTGCTGTCGCCGGCGTCGTCGTTCACCACGGGAGCGGTGCTCGACGTCGGTGGCGGCCGTTGATCCCTGTGAACCGGTAATTCCTGCTATTCGTGTGGTGGACGTTCCCGAAACCGCGCGAAAGGTGAACAGGAAATGACCGCGTTGCGTACGTTCGAGCTCCCTGATTCGGTGAGCGGGACGACTGTTGATCGAATACTGGGCCGTCAGCTGGTCCGCACCTGGGAGACCGACGGGATCTTCCAGGTCGCCGCCACGGCGGAGCAGGACCGGACCACCGGGGAAGCGCTTGCTGCCAGCCGGCGGTTCTTCGCCGGATCGTTGCCCGAGAAGGCGAAGTTCGTCAGCGATCTGACCTACAGCGGCTACATCGCGTCCGGGGAAGAGGTGACCGCGGGCGAGGCCGACTACTCCGAGATCTTCACGGTGTGCCCCGATGTCCCGCTCGCCGACACCCGCGTGGCCGAAGGCTGGCCGTGCCACGGGCCGGTGCCCTGGCCGGACGAGGATTACCGGGCGGCGATGAAAAACTATCTCCACGAGGTCGGGGAAATCGGTGAAAAACTGCTGGAACTCGTCGCGCTCGGATTGGGGGCGGACTTGGATCAATTGACCTGGCTCACCCGAAACGGGTGGCACCACATGCGCGTGCTGCGGTTTCCGGCCCGCTCCGCGACGACCGAACGCGGAATCGGCGCGCACACCGACTACGGCCTGCTCGTGATCGCCGCCCAGGACGACGTCGGGGGTCTCTTCATCCGGCCGCCGGTGCCCGGTGAACCGCGCAACCGGAACTGGCTGCCGGAGGAGAGCACGGCCGGGATGTACCAGGACGAGGAGCCGTGGCACTTCGTCGAGCCCGAGCCGCGCGTGTTCACCGTCTTCCCCGGCGACATCCTCCAGTTCCTCACCGGTGGCCGGCTGCTGTCGACGCCGCACAAGGTCCGGCTCGCGACGCGCGAGCGGTACACGCTGGCGTACTTCCACGAGCCGTCGTTCGGTGCCACGGTCCGCCCCCTGAGCAGCGAAGACGGCAGCGACGAGTACATCCACTACGGCACCCACTTCACGAACATGTTCACCCGCTGCTACCCGGACCGGGTGACCACGCAGCGGATCCACCGGGAAGAGCGCCTGGTCACGCTCGACCGTCTCCGGGCGCGGAGCCTGAGCGGCTGACCCGTCACCGCCGGTCACCATCCGTAAGACGGGTGTGACCGGCGGTAGGTTCCGTCCGCCTGCTGAGACGTCCGGAGACGGCGAGATCACGATCGGACCGGGAACTTGGTCACCCTGGTTTCGGTCGGCGAACGCTGTGCAACTCTGGGGAGCCGCCACGCGAAAGGACGGCTTCGAAAGCCATGGCAAAACTCATGTCCGTGCACCATCTGGCGCTCACCGTGACCGACGTGGACCGCAGCGTGCCCTGGTACGTCCGCGTCCTCGACCTCGAGGAGGTCATCCGGCGCGAAGAGCCGGACACGGGACTGCGCAAGGTCGTGCTCCGGTCCGCCGGGGACGAGTTCTCCGTGGTGCTGGTCCAGCACGCGGACACCGGAAGACGCGGGTTCGACGAACGCAGAACCGGGCTCGACCACGTCGCTTTCCGGGTCCGGACGACCACCGAGCTGGCCGAGTGGGAGTGCCGGCTCGCCGAGTTCGGGGTGTCTTACCTGCCGGCCGCGCCTTCGCGGACGTTCGAAGGATCGCAGGTCGTCGTGTTCCGCGATCCGGACGGCATCCAGCTGGAGATCTGGGCGGACCCGGAGCTCTGACGCTCAGGCCCGCGCGTCGTCCCGCTCTTCGACCGGGCGGCGCATCTCCTGGCGGTAGCGCAGCACGCCGTACCCGGTTCCGACCACGAAGAACGCGATGCTGATCCACAGCGCCGCCGTCTTCAGCCACGGCAGCGTGTCCAGCAGGCCGGCGCCGTAGTAGCCGAGCAGGACCAGCGTCGGCACCCAGAGCAGGCCGCCCAGCGCGGTCGCCGCCATGAACCGGCGCGGGTCCATCCGCGCCGCACCCGCGATCAGCGGGGCCAGCGTGCGGATCCACGGGATCCAGCGGGCCGCCACGATCGCGAAGAAGCCCCTGCGGTCCAGGAACCGCTGCGCGCGGTCGAGGGCCTGCCGGTTCAGCACCTTGCCGTCGCGGCGCGCGATGAGCTTGGTGCCGCTCGTGCGCCCGATGTAGTACCCGATCTGGTTGCCGAGCACGGCGACGATCAGCGCGGCCCCCGAGAGGAACCACGCGTTCGCGTCCGAACCGTGCTGGGCCAGCACCACGCCGGCGCCGAACAGCAGCGAGTCGCCGGGCAGGAACAGCCCGATGATCAGCGCGCATTCGACCAGCACGAAGCTCAGCACGATCACCCAGACGAGCAGCGGACCGGCGGTGTCCAGCCAGCTCACGCCGACGCCCGCGGCCTCGAAGCTCACGACGTTCACACAAGGAGCCTACGTGGCCGAAGTGAACGGCCCACGGCGAACGGTCGAATCGAGCGCTGCGGGATATTCAGGATCTACGAACGGTGAAGGCCCCCTCACCAGCGGTGAGAGGGCCTTCATGAAGCAAGACTCAGAACTGCGGCAGCGACTCGCCCTGGACCGCTTCGACGTCCAGCTCGATCTTCACCACCGTGCCGACCGCCGCCACGCCGGCCCGGACCATCGCGCTGTAGTTGATCGCGAAGTCGTTCCGGTGCAGCGTCGTCTCGGCGTGGAACGCCACGCGCACGCCGCCCCACGGGTCCGGGCCCCAGCCGCCGTAGGTCAGCTCCAGCTCGATCTCGCGGCGCTCGCCGTGCAGCGTGAGGTCGCCGGCCAGCGTCCACGAGTCCACGCCGCGCTGGCGCAGCCCGGTGCTCGTGAACGTGATGACCGGGTGGACGTCGACGTCGAGGAAGTCCGGCGAGCGCAGGTGGTCGTCGCGCATCCGGATGTTCGTGTCGATGCTCGCCGCCTTGATCTCGGCGTGCACCGACGACCGCTCGGCCGGGCGGCCGATCTCGATCCGGCCGGACACGTCCGGGAACCGCGCCTTGATGCTCGCGATGCCCAGGTGCCGGGCGGTCGCGACCACCGACGAGTGCATCGGGTCGATCGTCCACGGCCCGGCGGGCGGCAGGTCGATCGCCTCGGCGACCGGGGCCAGCACGACGTCGCCGAGCGAGGCCGAGCCGTCCGAGGCGACCTGGGTCATCCGGGCGATCGGGGTGTACCCGGCCGCCGTGACGACCGCGGTGTAGGTCCCCGGCGCGAGAGCGTCGGTGACCACTTCGCCGCGGACGTCCGCCGCCTGCCGGGCGACCTGCCGCCCGGCCGGGTCCGTGACGGTGAGCACCGCGTGCTCCACCGCCCAGCCCTCGGCCGTGCGGAAGGTCGCGCGCAGGCCGGTCATGACCGGTCGACCAGCTCGTCGAGGGCCTGGTCGTAGCTCAGCCGGACGTCGTGGCCCGCCTCGCCGCCGGTCAGCTCCACCTGGCTGGTCGCCGGCGGGTAGCCGCTCGCGACCACGGTGTACGCACCCGCGGGCAGGTCGCTCACCAGGTAGCGGCCCTCGCCGTCGGTCCGGGCCACGGCCGCGACGTTGCCTTCGGCGTCGAGGACGGTGATCCGCGCGTCCGGGACGACCCGGTCGCCCTCGGTCCGGGCGACCCCGCTGAGCTGCACCGAGCTGGACAGCTCGACGTCGTGGCGCAGCACGCCGCTGTCCGGCACGGTCAGCGTCACCGCGACGGGCCGGTGGCCCGCACCGCTGGCGACCAGGGTGTAGGCCCCGGCGCCGACCCCGACGAAGGCGTAGGTGCCGTCCGTCGTCGTGATGAACGCGCCGTTGACCTCGCCGCGGCTGTCGGTCAGCGTCACCGTGACGTTCGGCAGCGGCGAACCGGTCGCGGCGGCCTTCACGGTGCCGGTCAGCTCGCCGGACCCGGTGAGCGTGACGTCGACCGTCGCCGGCCCGTTGCCGATCACGACGCTGGAGGCCTGCGGCTGGTGGCCGTGGGCCGACACGATGAGGACGTACGCGCCCGGACCCTGGCTGGGGACCGAGTAGCTGCCGTCCGAGGCACCGGTGGCCCGCGCGACCTGGCGGCCGCGCTGGTCGATCAGGGTCAGCGCCGCACCCGACACGTGGCTGCCGTCCTGACGGCGGACGTGGCCGACGACCGGCACCCCGCCCGCGCCGACAGGGGCGTCGAGCTCGGACTCGGAGACGGAGTTCGTGATCGGCATCGGCAGCGCGCCCGACACGGCCTGGTAGTCGCCGTGCCCGTTGGTGCTCAAGGCGTGCTTCCCGCCGCCGACCAGTGCCGGCTCGCGGTCGACCGGCTTGACCGGCTCGACGATCTCGGTGGGCTCGTCGGCGAAGTCGTGCTCGTGCTCGTCGAGCAGCGCCTCGCCGCCCTCCATGGTCGCCGCGGCCGGAGCCGCGTTGGTCAGCGGGATCTCCTTCATGAACAGCAGCACCACCGTGGCCAGCAGAGCCACCGCGCCCGCGATGTAGAACACCGTGGTGATCGACTCGGTGAAGCCGACCAGGATCGGCGTCTTGATCGCGTCCGGCAGGGACTGGATCACGCTGGTGTTCTCGGACAGGTTGCCGATGTTCGCGCCCGCGCCGGCCGGCAGCTGGCCGCCGAACGCCTTCGTGATGTTGGGCATCAGGGTGTTGAACAGGACCGTCAGGAAGATCGCGACACCCGCGGTACCACCGATCTGGCGGAAGAACGTCGCCGACGCGGTCGAGACGCCCATGTCGCTGCGCGGGCCCGCGTTCTGCACCGCGATGATCAGCGTCTGCATGCACTGGCCGAGGCCGAGACCGATGATGGCGGCCGCGACCAGCGGGTGCCACAGCGGCGAGTCGTAATCGACCTGCGCGAAGAAGAACGCGCCGGCGGCGATCATCAGCGTGCCCACGATCGGGAAGACCTTGTAGCGACCGGTCTTGCCGGTGATCCGCCCGGAGACGATCGAGCTGAGCATGATGCCCGCCATCAGCGGCAGCATCAGCAACCCGGATTCGGTCGGCGTGTAGCCCTGCACGACCTGCATGAACTGCGGGATCATCGTGATCGCGCCGAACATCGCGACACCGACGATGACACCGCCGATGATCGCCACGGTGAACGTCGAGTTCTTGAACAGCCGCAGCGGGATCAGCGCGGCGTCCTTCATCCACCGTTCGATCGCGATGAACGCGATCACGCCGACACCGCCGACGACGTAGCAGAGGATCGACTTGCCGTCGCCCCAGCCCCACTTCTGGCCCTGCTCCGCGACGATCAGGAACGGCACGACCGCGACGACCAGGGCGAGGGCGCCCCACCAGTCGATCTTGTGCTTCTGGGGGACGTGCGGCACGTTCAGCACCCGGGCGACGACGAACAGCGCGAGGATGCCGATCGGGACGTTGATCAGGAAGACCCAGCGCCAGCCGTGGATGTCGTAGCCGAAGATGCTGCCCGCGTGCTCGATGCCGGCGAAGAAGCCGCCCAGCACCGGGCCGAGCACGGTCGACAAGCCGAACACGGCCAGGATGTAACCCTGGTACTTCGCCCGTTCCCGTGGCGGCACGATGTCGCCCAGGATCGTCATGGCCAGCGACATCAGGCCGCCGGCGCCGAGGCCCTGCACCGCGCGGAACGCGGCCAGCTGGTACATCGACTGCGCGAAGGCCGAGGCCAGCGAACCGGCGACGAAGATCGTGATCGCGGCCAGGTAGAACGGCTTGCGGCCGTAGATGTCGGAGAGCTTGCCGTAGATCGGCGTGACGATCGTCGAGGTGATCAGGTACGCCGTGGTCGCCCACGCCTGCAGGTCGAAGCCGTGCAGGTCGTTGGCGATCTTGACGATCGACGTGCCGACGATCGTCTGGTCCAGCGCGGCGAGGAACATGCCGCACATCAGGCCGCTCAGGATCGTGACGATCTGGCGGTGGCTCAGCCGGGGCGGTTGCCCCACCTCGGGCTGAGCGACTGCTTCGGTGGTGGAACTCATGCGTTGGCCCCCTTGGCCGGTGCACCGGCGGACGCGTTCGCGTCGGCCAGTTGTGGAGAGTGGTTCTCGATACCTGTGTTGAGTCGGCCGAACAGCTTGTTCAGGGTCTGGATCTCCCCTTCGGTCCAGTCCCCGAGCACGTCGGCCAGCCATTGGTTGCGCTGCTTGCGGTTCTCTTCGAACACCCGCATGCCCTCGTTCGTCGGGGCGAGCAGGCAGGCCCGGCCGTCTTCGGGATCGGCCTGGCGCTCGACCAGGCCGTGCTGGACGAGCGAGCTCGACTGCCTGCTGATCGTGGAGATCTCGGAGTGGAGCGACTCGGCGAGCCGGCTGGTGCGCTGCGGGCCCTCGTGGATGAGGGTGAAGAGGATCGCGTAGGCCGCCCGCTCGATGCCGTCCGGTCCCTGCTTGGACACCTGGGACTTCGCCTTGTTGATCAGCCGGACCAGGCGGACGAGCTCGTGCCCGAGCTGGTCGGCGAGGTCCAGTTCGGCTTTGGGCCGGGTGGCGGAGCTGTTCGGTGCCATGAGGGATCCTTCAACGGCGTTGGTTGGCGGCTGCAACTAGTTGCCTCAGGCAAGGATGTGCCTTCACTAGCGGTTATGCAAGCGGAGGGCAGTTCGATGTGTCGGAACACACTTTAGTTGTCGTATGCAAGCAGATCTCCCGGGGGCTCCCGGAACAAACCCGGCGACGTCCGGTTGGTACAGCTATGACGGACGACACAGCGTTTAAGGACTTCCTCGCCGCGCACCGCCACGGCGTCCTGGCCACGATCCGCCGCGACGGGCGGCCGCAGCTGTCCACGATCACGCACCACTACGACGCGGAGACGGGCACGATCATCGCGTCCATCACCGAGACGCGGGCGAAGACGAAGAACATGCGCCGCGACCCGCGGGTGACCTACCACGTGGGCAGTGAGGACGGCTGGAGCTACGTCGTCGTGGAGGGGCGTGCTTCGCTCACGGCGCCGGCCGCTTCCCGGGACGACGAGACCGTCGAAGCCCTCGTCGACTACTACCGCCTCGCGGCCGGCGAGCACCCCGACTGGGACGAGTACCGCGACGCGATGGTCAGCGACCAGCGCGTGCTGCTGCGGATTCACGTCGACAAGCTGCTGGGCCTGGTCCGGTAGGGGTGTTTTTGAAATAGAAGTTCCGCAGTGCGGACTATCTGGGCTTACCATCGAAGCCATGAGCGACGAAGCTTTGGTCACCCGGCTGCGCGACCTGCTCGGCAAGAGCGCGGTGCTCACCGACTCCGACGTCACCGCGTCCTACTCGCGCGACATGATGCCGCTGGCGCCGTCCGGCCGGCCGCTCGCCGTCGTGCTGCCCGCGAACGTCGAGGAGGTGCAGGCCGTCGTCAAGGCGTGCGCCGAGGCCGGGGTGCCGATCGTGCCGCGCGGGGCGGGCAGCGGTCTCTCCGGCGCCGCGAACGCCATCGACGGCTGCGTGGTGCTGACGCTGACCAAGCTCGACGAGATCGTCGAGATCGACCCGGGCAACCGGCTCGCCGTCGTGCAGCCGGGCGTCGTCAACCTGGACTTCCGCAACGCCGTCGAGAAGCACGGGCTCTTCTACCCGCCGGACCCGTCGAGCTACGACTGGTGCACGATCGGCGGCAACCTCTCGACCAACGCCGGCGGCCTCTGCTGCGTGAAGTACGGCGTCACGACGGACTCGGTGCTGGGCCTGGAGGTCGTCCTGGCCGACGGGTCCCTGCTCAAGACCGGGCGGCGGACGGTCAAGGGAGTGGCGGGGTATGACCTGGCCCGGCTGTTCGTGGGCAGCGAGGGCACGCTCGGCGTCATCACGCAGGCGACGGTCCAGCTGAAGCCGCTGCCCCAGGCCCCGGCGACGCTCGTCGCGGGCTTCACGACGACCGAAGCCGCCGGCGAGGCCGTGGCCCGGATCGTGCGCGAAGGACTCGTGCCGTCGTTGCTGGAGATCATGGACGCGTCGTCGATCAAGGCGTCCGAGACGTACTTGAAGACCGATCTGGGCGCGGGTTCGGACTGCCAGGCGCTGCTGCTGGGCCAGTCGGACGCGGGCGGCGAGGTGGCCCGCCGCGAGCTGGCGGCGATCGAGCAGATCTGCACCGACTGCGGCGCGGACCTGGCGTACACGACCGAGGACCTCGAAGAGGGCCGCATGCTGCTGCAGGCCCGCCGGGTGGTGCTGACGGCGCTGGAGACGTACGGCCAGTGGCTGACCGACGACGTCTGCGTCCCGCGCACGCGCATCGCGGAGCTGATCCGCGGCTGCGAGAAGATCAGTTCCGAGGTGGGGTTGCGCATCGCGGTGGTGGGCCACGCCGGCGACGGCAACATGCACCCGACGATCGTCTACCAGCCCGACGACGAGGACGAGTTCGCCCGCGCCCAGCGCGCGTTCGACGCGATCCTCGAGGTGGGGTTGTCCCTCGGCGGGACGGTGACGGGCGAGCACGGGGTGGGCAAGATCAAGCGCGAGTGGCTGGCGCGCGAGATCGGCCCGGTCGGGCTGCGGGTGCACCGCCAGATCAAGGCGGCGCTGGACCCGGAGAACCTGTTCAACCCGGGCTCGATGTTCTCGATGACCTGAGCCGCGCCTGCGGGGGTCCCCTCCCGGGGGACCCCTGCTTTCACGTTACCGCGGGGGTACGACAGTTTTCGCCCGCACGAAAAGGGCCCCACCGCCGACCGGTGGGGCCCTCCGAGTCCGAGCTTCAGTCCTTGATCCGCGGAATCCGCTGTGTGACCTCCGGGTCGGTCTCCGTGGCCACCGCCTTCTTCTCGCGCCGGGCCTTCAGGTACTCCAGCCCGATCGGCACCACCGACACCAGCACGATCAGCACGAAGATCGCGTCGACGTTGTTCGCGATGAACGGCACGCCGCCCAGCAGCGACCCCAGCACCGTGATGCCCGCGGCCCACAGGATGCCTCCGATCACCGTGTACGTGAAGTAGCGCTTCGGGTCCATGCGGCCGATGCCCGCGATCCACGTGATGAACGTCCGGACGAACGGCACGAACCGGGCCAGCACGACCGCCTTGGGCCCGTGCTTCTCCAGGAACTCGTGCGTCTTGTCGACGTACTCCCGCTTGAAGATCTTCGAGTCCGGCCGGTTGAACAGCTTGGGGCCGGCGAAGTAGCCGATGTAGTAGCCGACCACGTTGCCGAGCAGCGCCGCGACCGTCACCAGCACGCAGACCAGCCACAACGGCGCGTCGAGGGTGCCGTTCGCGATGAACAGGCCCGCTGTGAACAGCAGGGAGTCGCCGGGCAGCACCGGGAAGACGCTGCTCTCGATGAAGATGATCAGGCAGAGCACCGCGATGACCGGCGTGGTCAGGCCGCTCAGCAGGTGCTGCGGGTCGAGCCATGACGGCAGCAGGGACATCGTGTTGACCGTGCTCTGGGCGAGAATCACCCCAAAAACGGTACAGGGTCACCCTGAGTCGTTACTGAGACCCGGTCAGACCAGCGTGAGCAGGCCCACCACGGACCCCGCGGCGAGCCCCAGGAGCACCGCGAGCAACAGGATCCAGTACGCGGGCAGCTGCGCGCCCTGCCGCGGCGGCTCCGGCGGACGCGGGGCGTACGCCGTGGGGGCCTCGGCGACGGGGTCGAGTGCCGCGCGCTCGCGCTCCAGGGAGTCCGCGCTCGCTCCCGAGAGCAGGCCGTACGCCGAGGGCAGCTCGTTGATCGCGCTGGTCGGGACGGCGTCCGTGGCCGGCTCGGGGTCGCGAGCCGGTGCCGGTGACGCCGAAGGGGCGAAGACCGCTTGCGCGCGAAGGGCGTCCGCCAGCAGCTGCTCGGGGTCCTTCGGCTCGCTCATCTCCGCCCGTCTCGCTCGCAGTTACCTCAGGTACTCAAGGTAGCCGTACCCACCTCGGCGACCCATTCACCCCGGCGCAGCACCTTCGCGGGCCGCAGGTCCTGATCGAGGACGACGATGTCGGCCACGTACCCGGTGCACAGCATCCCCGT
Organism: Amycolatopsis sp. NPDC005961; assembly: GCF_040629235.1. NCBI lineage: Bacteria > Bacillati > Actinomycetota > Actinomycetes > Pseudonocardiales > Pseudonocardiaceae > Amycolatopsis > Amycolatopsis sp. NPDC005961. The sequence goes on from NZ_JBEXVF010000004.1 coordinate 42,429, forward strand.
GTGGCCGGCGATGCCGAGCAGCTCGGCGGGCCGTTGCGACGTCGCGTGCACCGCGTCGAGGATGCCGAGTTTCGCACCCCGGACCAGATTGCGGAAGGCGGTGTCCATCGTCAGGGTGCTGCCGGCCAGCGAGCCGTTGTCCGCGAGGGTCGCGACGCCGTCGTGGACGTCGACCTCGAGCCGGCCCAGCGTGTAGCGGCCGTCGGCGGCGTCGGTGGCCGACATCGCGTCGGTGATCAGCACCGTCCGGTCGCGGCCCGCGTGCTTCGCCGCCAGCCGCACGACGGTCGGGTGCAGGTGCACCAGGTCGCAGATGAGCTCGATCGTGATGCGCTCGTCATCGAGCAGTGCCCCGACCGGGCCCGGTTCGCGGTGGTGCAGCGGCCGCATGCCGTTGAACAGGTGGGTCGCGACGCTGGCGCCCGCGTCGATGGCCGGCAGCAGCTGCTCCTCGACACCGTCGGTGTGCCCGATGGCGGCGATGACGCCCGATTCGGCCAGCTGCCGGACGGCCTTGATCCCGCCGTACAGCTCCGGGGCGATCGTGACCATCCGGATCGCGCCCTGGCCGGCCTTCAGGAGCTTGTCGACCGTGCCGGTGTCCGGCTCGAGCAGCGTCTCCGGGTCGTGGGCCCCGCAGCGGGCCTTCGAGATGAACGGCCCCTCCAGGTGGATGCCCGCGACCTCGCCGTCCTGGACGATCTCACGCAGCGCGGCGACCTGCTCACGCAGGATGTCCACCGGGTCGGACACCAGGCTGGCGAGCATGGTGGTGGTGCCGTGACGGCGGTGCGCTCGCACCGCCGTCAGGAGCTCCTCGGGATCGAGGGAGGTGAACGAAGCACCTCCCCCGCCGTGGCAGTGGGTGTCTACGAACCCGGGCACGACCAGTGCCCCGCCGACGTCGACGTGTTCGCCCGACGGCGGGGTCCCGGAACCCACGCCGGCGATCCGCCCGTCGGAGACGGCTACCCAGCCGTCATCGAGTACACGGTCCGGGGCAGCGACCCGTCCGCCCATGATCACGAAATCTCCGGCGCCTCTCACGCACCCCAGCATATATTGGTCTGGACCAAGCATGGTGATACGACTCAGTGATCGGAATGGTCCACCCGGGTCACTGTGGGGCCTGCATGGCCTTCTGGAGTGCCTCGAGCGCCCGGCTGGCGGTCGACTTAACGGTACCCTTGGAGATGCCTGCGGCCTCAGAGATTTCGGCCTCGCTCAGCCCGCCGTAGTAACGCAGCACCAGCACTTCGCGCTGGCGGGGCGGCAGCTTGGACAGCGCGCTGACCACCGCCTGGTGCTCGCTGGAGAGCATCGCGAGGCTCTCCGCGGACCGCGCGTTGACCGCGTGCGGCGGCACGTACTCGCGGGCGGTCTTGCGCCGGCGCAGCACGCTGCGCGACCCGTTGACCACCGCGGTGCGCAGGTAGCCGACCGCGGCCGCGGCGTCCCGGAGGCGCCCCCAGTTGCGATGCAGGCCGGTGAAGGCCTCCTGGACCACGTCTTCCGCCGTCGCGGGCTCGTCGACCAGCAGAATCGCCAGCCGGACCAGCCGCATGCGGTGCTGGCGGTAGAGGTCTTCGAGGGTCAGGGGCACCGGCGCCTGTGCCGGGGCCGGACCGTCCATGACCCGCAGGTGGCCGAGGGTCGCCTCGACACTGCGTTCCGCATTGCCCTCGAGCATGAACCCCTGCCTGTCCTCGACCCCGGTTTGCACGGTGTGTCGCGTCAGCAGGTTCACGGTATTCACAGCGCTCACACAGGTACTGACGCACGCCCAGCCTATCGGGTTGGCTTCCCGTCGCCACAGATCGGATGCTGGGACACGGCGATCGCCCGGGTAGCGTCGGTCCCGTCCCGCCCCTGCCCGACCCCGGAGATCCACATGGCCTGGTACCTCGTCGAAATCACCTACGTCCAGGAGAAGATGCCGGACGTCCGGCCCCGGCACCGCGAGTTCCTGCGGAACCTGGCCGCGGACGGGCGTGTCGCGGTCGCCGGGCCGCTCGGCGACGGGTCCGGCGGCATCACGCTGTACCAGGCCGATGACGAAGCGCACCTGAAGGCGACCATCGACCAGGACCCGTACGCCCTGGAGGGCGTCATCGCGGAGCGGACGATCCGCGAGTTCAAGCCGGTCATCGGCGCCTGGGTGCCCGAGGAGTCATAGGTCGAGCACGGTGGTGCCGCGGTCGACGCAGATCCGCACGGACCCGCCGTCGGCCGCCGGCACCGCGCACGTCCCGCAGAAGCCCTGGCGGCACGAATACGGCGTGCCGGGCCGTACCTCCCGGAGGACGTCCAGGGCGCTGCGGTCGGCCGGGACGTCGAGGACCAGCCCCGACCTGCGGAGAGTCAGCCGGAACGGCTCGCCGGAGACGATCGGCGGCGGTGCGAACCGCTCGAAATGCACCGCACCCCTGGTCAGGGCGAGGTCGACGCGGACGCCGGTGATCATCGGTGCCGGGCCGCAGCAGTACACCGAAGCCCCTTCGGGCAGACTTTCGAGCAGTTCCGCGCCCGACGCGGGAATGCCGTACTCGGTGTCCGGACGGATGCGGACGCGGTCGTCGTCCGGCAGCTCGTCCAGGAACGGCATCGATGCGCGGCTGCGACCGGTGTAGACCAGTCGCCAGTCCGCGCCTGATTCGACGCAGCGGCCGACCATCGGCAGGATCGGCGTGATCCCGATGCCGCCCGCGATGAAGAGGAACGGTCCCTCGCCGACGAAGGGGAACGCCGTCCGCGGGCCGCGCACGGTGACCCGCGTGCCCGGCGTCAGCGCGTGGACCTCGGTCGACGCGACGCCGAGCTGCCGCACGGCGATCCGGTAATGGTCCTTTTCGGACGGGTTTCCGCACAGCGAGTACTGCCGGACCAGGCCGGAGGGCAGCACGAGGTCGATGTGCGCGCCCGGCCGCCAGCCCGGCAACGCCGACCCGTTCGCGAGGCGCAGGCTGACCACGCCTTCGGCTTCGGGTTCGACGGCTTCGACGACCAGCGGCAGGTTCCGGTCGACGGCGCGGACCGGTGGCCGCCGCTTGCCGCTGAACTGCGACATCCGGCGGTAAGCACCCACGACACCGACCAAAGTGGACATCAGCCGGTCGGTCCGGTCGCTCCCGTCCAGCCGGGTGGGCCGGCCGAGGGTCACCCCGCCGCCCGGGCGGCCGGTGAACTGGCCAGGTACGCGACCGCCTGCTCGGTGCTCCCGGTCTCGGTCGGGTGGTAGGTCTTCCGGAAGTACGGCCGGATCTCGCGCAGCAGCTGACGCCCGCCCGGCAGCAGTCCCCGCTTCGCCGCCCGCCGGTACGCCCGCAGAGAAGCCCGGCCGGGCCGCGTCGGGTCGTTGCGCATCAGGTACCGCGTGCCGCGGGCGAAGACCCACGCCAGCACCGGCGTCACCGCCGCCATGCTGCGCACCCGGCGCGTGTACCGCCCGTCCAGGTGCATGAAGAGGTCGAACGCGACCGACCGGTGCTCGACCTCCTCGGCGCCGTGCCAGCGCAGCAGGTCGAGCATCACCGGGTCGGCGCCGGCGTCCTCGAGGGGCGCGTCGAGCACCCACTGGCCGAGGAACGCCGTGTAGTGCTCGATCGCGGCGACGATCCCGAGCCGTTCGACCAGCCACTCCTCGGCGGCCCGGCCGGTGAGGTCGCGGTCGCCGAGCAGCTTGCGGAACAGCCACTCCATCTGCGCGACGTACGGCCGCACGCGCAGGCCGGCGGCTTCGAGGTGCGCCGCCGCGCCGTCGTGGGCCTCGGCGTGCACGGCTTCCTGGCCGATGAAGCCGAGGACGTCCGCCTTCAGCCGCTCGTCGCGGATCAGCGGCACCGCCTGCTTGAACACCTCGACGAACCAGCGCTCACCCTCGGGCAGCGCCAGGTGCAGGACGTTCATCGTGTGCGTGACCTGCGGCTCGCCGGGGATCCAGTGCATCGGCAGCGCCGCCCAGCCGAACTCGACGTTCCGCGCGTGCAGGACGAAGTGCTCGTCGGTCACGACGACCGGCCGGACAGCTCGAAGTCGGCCGGGTCCACCTTCCGCGTCTCCAGCCAGTACCGCCAGGTGAAGCCGGGCCAGATCGTCCGGTTCACGCCCTTGGCGTCGAGGTACCAGCTCTTGCAGCCGCCCTGCGTCCAGACGCCCTTGACCAGCTTGTCCTGGATGTCGCGCTGGAACTTCTCCTGCACGCCCGGCCGGACGTCGAGCGCGGCGGCGTCACGGGAGCCGGCGAGCTTGATGGCGTCGACGACGTACCGCGACTGCGACTCGATCATGAACACCACGGAGTTGTGGCCCAGCGCGGTGTTCGGGCCGAGCAGGAAGAAGAGGTTCGGGAAGCCGGAGACGGCGATGCCCTTGTGCGTCCGCATGCCTTCGGTGGCCCACTCCTTGGCGAGGTCACGGCCGTCGACGCCGGTGATGTCGAGGTACTCCAGCGCGTCGGTCACCTTGAACCCGGTGCCGTAGATGATGGCGTCGACCTCGTGCTCGACCCCGGCGGAGTCGACGATCGAGTGCGCCTTGACCTCCTTGATCCCGGAGGTGTTGACGTCGACGTTCGGCCGGGCCAGCGCCGGGTAGTAGTCGTTGGAGATCAGGACGCGCTTGCAGCCCATCGTGTAGTCGGGCGTGACCTTCTTGCGCAGCGCGGAGTCCTTGATGCCCTTCGCGATGTTGCGCTTGGCGATCAGCTCGCCGGCCTTCATGATCGCCGGGTGGCCGTTGAAGCCGATGGCGCGCGCTTCGAGCAGCCAGTACAGCGCGTTGCGGTAGAGGCGCTGGGTGCCGGGCACGCGCTTGAACAACGTCTGCGCCCACGACGGCATCGCGTGGTCGGGCTTCGGCATGATCCACGGCGGCGTGCGCTGGAAGAGCGTCAGCTCGGCGACTTCGGGCGCGATCTTCGGGACGAACTGGACCGCGCTGGCGCCGGTGCCGACCACGGCGACCTTCTTGCCGCGCAGGTCGTATTCGTGGTTCCACTGCGCGGAGTGCCAGGTCTGGCCTTTGAACTCCGCGATCCTCGGCAGCTCGGGGACCTGCGGGATGTGCAGGCCGCCGACGCCGGAGACGAGGAACTGCGCGACGAACTCGCGGCCGTCCTTGGTCGTCGCCGTCCAGCGGCGCTCCCGCTCGTCCCAGTGCGCGCCGGTGAGCTCGACGCCGAACCGGATCTTCTCGCGCAGCCGGTACTTGTCGGCGACGCCCTTCAGGTAGTCGAAGATCTCCGGCTGCGGCGAGAACGACCGCGACCAGTCCGGGTTCTGCTCGTACGAGAACGAGTACATGTGCGACTGCACGTCGCACGCGCACCCGGGGTAGGAGTTGTCGCGCCAGGTACCGCCCACCTCGGTGGCCTTCTCCAGGATCACGTAGTCCCGGATGCCGGCCTTTTCGAGCTGGATCGCCTGGCCGAGCCCGGAAAACCCGGTGCCCACGATCACGACCTTGAACCGCTCGGTCATCTGTCGGCCTCCGCTGCGCTGGGGGTCTGCCGCAGATGACGTTACCTCAAGTAACAGTTACTTGGAAGTATTACCTACTGATCAGTATGTCCCGCCGAGCTTGGTGTGGTCCCAGCTGACGATCTTCGTCGGGCGGAAGACCAGGCCCACCCGCTTGGGGGCCTGACCTGCGATGAAGGCGCTCAGTTCGGACGGTACGGGGTCGCCCGGCTTGGCGCCCGCGTACCGCTGCATGAGCGTGATCCCCATCCGGGTGACTTCCGCGGTGTCCTCGATGATCTCGACGTCGGCCTCGAGCGAGATGCCGCGCAGCTTCTCGTAGCTGTCGCCGTCCTCGATGAGCACCGTCGCCTCCGGCAGCCGCCGGAGGTTCTTCGCCTTCTGCGAGGTGCCGTACGTCCAGGTCGCGACGCCGTCCTCGTGCGGGAAGTACCAGAGCGGCGCGAGGTGCGGGCGGCCGTTCGGGCCGACGCTGGCGACGTTGATGACCTTCTGCTCGGCGAAGTACGCGCGCACCTCGTCTTCGGTCATCCGGATCTGGTCCCGACGCGACATCCGCGGTCTCCCTACGACTTGGTCGTCGCCGCGCGGCCGCCGTGCCCGGTGACCGCCGACTCGAACGCGCCGCGCGCCTCGATGTCGGCCAGCGCGGCCTTGTCCGCCGAAGGTACCCGGCTGCGGGAGCCGATTTCGATGATCGGCGGGAGGAACGCGCGGAGCAGCTTGAGGCCGCCGACCCAGCGCGGCACGTGGATGGTCCGGGCGCGCTTGAGGATGCCCGCTTCGAGGTCGTCCAGGGCGGTGTCGAGCGGGTAGGTCTTGCCGATCAGGCCCGGCATGGACGCGCGGAGCTTGCCGAACACCGGGTGCGCGTCGGCGCTTTCGACGAGGTCGGTGCGGATCCACGTCGGGTGCGCGACGCCGACCTTGACGCCCAGGTGGGCGATCTCGGCGCGGAGGCTGTTGGAGAACGCCTCGACGCCGGCTTTCGCGGCGGAGTAGTTCGCCATGCCCGGCGCGTGCGTGATCGCGGCGAGGCTGGAGATGGCCAGCAGGTAGCCCTTGCGCTCGATGACGTGCGGGAGCGTGACGCGGAACGTGCGCCAGACGCCGAGCAGGTCGACCTCGATGACCTTCTCGAACGCGGCCCGGTCGACCGAGCGGACGAAGCCCGCGGTCGCGATGCCGGCGTTGGCGATGACGATGTCGATGCCGCCGAAGTGCTCGACGACGCCGGCCGTCGCGGCTTCCAGCGCGTCCCAGCTGGTGACGTCGGCTTCCCAGGAGTGCGCGTTCGGCCCGATCCGGTCGGCGACCTTCCGCTGCTCCTCGGCCTCGAGCCCGACGAGGGCGACCTTCGCGCCGCGCGCGGCGAGGCGTTCGGCCAGCCCGGCGCCGATGCCGCGGGCGGCGCCGGTGATCAGCACGACCTTGCCGTCGACCTTCTTGGTGCCGCTCAGCAGCGAAAACGGGTTGGCCACGGTGCCCTCCTAGACGTCACTTGAGGGCACCGTACCTCACCTTACCCGCAGTAAGCTACCCATAAGTAGGTTCTAGGCTTCGCTCAGCGCGGCGACTTCGGCGTCGGTCAGCTCGAGCGTCACCGACGCGATGAGGTCGGTGAGCTGCTCGGGTGTCCGGGCGCTGGCGATCGGTGCGGCGACCGTCGGCTGCTGCCGCAGCCAGGCCAGCGAGACCGTGGCCACCGAGACGCCGTGGGCGGCCGCCACTTCGTCGAGCTTCGCCAGCACGCGCTCGCCATGTGTGTCCAAATAGGACGATGCGCGGGCGGCGCGCGGGCTGTCGACCGTGTCGTCCTTCGTGCGGTACTTGCCGGTGAGGAAACCCTTGGCGAGGGCGAAGTACGGCAGCGTGGCGAGGCCTTCGCGCTCGACGAGCGGGGCGAGGTCGTGCTCGTAGTCCCGCTCGACGAGGTTGTAGTGCGGCTGCAGCACGGCGTAGCGCGCGAGGCCACCCGAGTCCGAAATGGACAGTGCTTCGGCGAGCCGCCCGGCGCTGTAGTTGGACGCGCCGAGGTGGCGCACCTTGCCCGCGCGGACCAGCGCGTCGAACGCGGTGAGCGTCTCCTCGAGCGGGGTGTCCGGGTCGTCCCGGTGCGCGTAGTAGAGGTCGATGTGGTCGGTTTTGAGGCGGCGCAGCGAGTCCTCGGCCGCGGCCTGGATGTTCTTCGCGGACAGGCCCGGCCGGCCCTCCCACATGCCGACCTTGGTCGCGACGACGACGTCGTCCCGGTTGCCGCGCGCGGCGAGCCAGTTGCCGAGGATCTCCTCGGAGCCGCCGCCCCCGCCGTAGAGGTCGGCGGAGTCCACGAAGTTGCCGCCGGCCGCGGTGTAGGCGTCGAGGACGGCGAAGGACTGCGGCTCGTCCGCCGTCCAGCCGAAGACGTTGCCGCCGAGGTTGAGGCCGTACACGTCGAGGTCGGTGTTGCCCAGCTTGGTCATGCTTCCGACGTTAGTTCGCCGATCCCGGGAGGAAAATCGCCGTCCCACGCGTTGGAGTGTTCCATGGCTATCGAACTGGGCAAGATCGGTATCTGGCGGCACTACGCGCAGGTCGACGCGGGCTTCGCGGCCGAGGCGGAGAAGCTCGGCTACGGCGCGATCTGGCTGGGCGGCTCACCCGGTGGTGACCTCGCCTACGTGGACGACCTGCTGGCGGCGACGGACTCGCTGGTCGTCGCGACCGGCATCGTGAACATCTGGCAGGACGAGCCCGCGGACATCGCGAAGGCGTACGAGCGGATCACCGGGAAGTACCCGGACCGGTTCCTGCTCGGCGTCGGCGCGGGGCACCGCGAGGCGACGAAGGAGTACAAGAAGCCGTACGCGGCGCTGGTCGACTACCTCGACGGTCTCGACGCGGCGGGCGTCCCGGTTTCCGGCCGCGCGCTGGCCGCGCTCGGCCCGAAGGTCGTCAAGCTGTCCGCCGACCGCACCGCCGGCGCGCACCCCTACCTGGTGACGCCGGAGCACACTCGCGACGCCCGGGAGATCCTCGGCGCGGGCAAGCTGCTGGCCCCGGAGCACAAGGTCGTCCTCGAGACCGACGCCGAGAAGGCCCGCGCGATCGGCCGCAAGACCGTGAAGTTCTACCTCGGACTGTCGAACTACACCGCCAACCTGCGGAAACTCGGTTTCACCGACGAGGATCTCGCGGGCGAGGGCAGTGACCGCCTGGTCGACGCGCTGACCCTGCACGGCGACGCCGAAACGGTGGCGCGCGGCCTGTCGGCCCACTTCGAGGCGGGTGCGGACCACGTGAACGTCCAGGTGCTCAACGAGGACCCGTGGCCGGCCTACCGCGCGCTGGCCGCCGAGCTGCTGTGATCCTCGTCCGGCCGCCGGTTCGCCGGCGGCCGGACGCACTCCTTCTGAACCGATTCCACGTGCGAAGAACTTTCCGCGCGGGGACCGGTGTGCGACGGCGGTACACCTCGTACGATGCGGTCGGGACCCATCCCTGCCTAGGAGGAATACCGATGCCCATCGCGACCCCCGAGGTCTACGCGGAGATGCTCGACCGGGCCAAGGCGAACGAGTTCGCGTACCCGGCCATCAACGTGACCTCGTCCGAGACCGTGAACGCCGCCATCCGGGGGTTCGCCGAAGCGGAGAGCGACGGGATCATCCAGTTCTCCACCGGCGGCGCGGAGTTCGCGTCGGGCCAGAAGGTCAAGGACATGGTGACCGGCGCGACCGCGCTCGCCGAGTTCGCCCACGTCGTGGCGGCGAAGTACGACATCAACGTCGCGCTGCACACCGACCACTGCCCGAAGGACAAGCTGGACGGCTTCGTCCGCCCGCTGATCGAGATCTCGACCGAGCGCGTCAAGAACGGCCAGAACCCGCTGTTCCAGTCCCACATGTGGGACGGCTCGGCGATCGACCTCGACGAGAACCTCGAGATCGCCGCGGAGCTGCTCGCCAAGACGGCGGCCGCGAAGATCATCCTCGAGGTCGAGATCGGCGTCGTCGGCGGCGAAGAGGACGGCGTCGAGGCCGAGATCAACGAGAAGCTGTACACGGCCGAGGGCGACTTCCTGAAGACGATCGACGTGCTGGGCGCCGGCGAGAAGGGCCGCTACCTGCTGGCGGCGACCTTTGGCAACGTCCACGGCGTCTACAAGCCGGGCAACGTGAAGCTGCGCCCGGACGTGCTGAAGGGCGGCCAGGAGGCGGCGGCGAAGAAGCTCGGCCTGGACCCCGGCTCGAAGCCGTTCGAGCTGGTCTTCCACGGCGGCTCGGGCTCGCTCCCGGAGGAGATCCGCGAGGCGGTGTCGTACGGCGTGGTGAAGATGAACGTCGACACGGACACGCAGTACGCGTTCACCCGCCCGATCGTCGACCACTTCTTCAAGAACTACGACGGAGTGCTGAAGATCGACGGCGAGGTCGGCAACAAGAAGGTGTACGACCCGCGCTCGTACCTGAAGGCGGCGGAGGCCGGCATGGCCGCTCGCGTCGTGGAGGCCTGCGAGGCTCTGGGCTCGGCGGGCACGAAGGTCAAGTAAGTCTTTTCGCGCGAAGGGGCCGCCACGAACGTCTGTGGCGGCCCCTTCGTCGTGTTGTCCGTCGCCTCACAGGGCCGCGCGTCGCGGGTCCCTTGGCATCAGAAGCTCCACCTCGACACCTTTGGCTGTTCTGGTCGTGTAGGCCTCGCACCGGACGATCAGGTTCTGCTCCGAGAACCGCTCGACCATCGATCGGTACCTCTCGGTCATCGCGTAGGTGAGCTGGCCGACGCGGTGATCGCCGAGGCGGACTTCGATGGCCCGTCGGCCCTGGTACTTGCCGCTCTCGATCGTGCAGAACGTCAAAGACGCGACGACCTCCCGGTACTCCTGCTTGCCCGTGGGGGCGAAGTCGCGGAGGACATCCTGGTGGTTCTCCTCCTTGGTCACCGTGCACGACCAGGCGTTCCGGAGAAGCACGTCCGAGGCCGTCAGCTTCGCGACCACCGGGTCTTCGGGTTCTTTGCGGGAGTGCAGCTCGTCGGGGCCGGCCACGTGGAGATAGATGCCGTACGACTTCGCTCCGCCACCGGTGATCCGCGCCGGGCAGGTGCCCAGCACGCCGGCGGCTCGAAGTTTCAGCAGTTCAGGCTGGTAGTCCTCCGCCCAGGTGCTGGACAGGTAACCGACCTTGAGCGGGCGGTTGCCCATCAGGGCGTCCACCCGGACGGCGTTCCGGTCCCAAGGATTCTCCGGCTCCGGTACCAGTACCGCCGTCGCGGGCAGATGCTCTTCGAAGTCCGTGCCGAAGGCTCTTCCGCCGGCGACCTGGCGAAGTGCGTCCTGGTAGTGACTTTCGCCGACGACAGCGAGCCGGCCGTCATCCGAAAGGGGGACGAGCTTGAGGCGTGCCTCGCGCGGGCTCGGCGGTTGAACGGCGAACTGCCGACCTCCGGCGGAGACCGGTTGCCGAGGGGGCCGGGCGGGAGCCGGGACCCCTTGCGGGTGCGGCGCCTTGTTCCTTCGCGAGAAGGGCCACATGTCTTCGTCCTCCGACCTCGGCGCAGTTGGATCACGCGTGCATCGGAGTCGCCGTCGTCCGGCTCGTTGTTACGGGAGCCGGACGACGGCTCCCGGTGAGGTCCTCATCCGACGCTGGGTGACCCTGTCGCCACCGGACGCCGAGCGGACCACCGGCGTGAAGCCGGACCGGCCGTCGCCCAAAGGGCGAATACCCCAACCAGCACCACCGCCGCCGTCCAGTACGCCACCGGTGGGGCCGACTCCGTGTGCGCGTCGCCGAGCACCCACGGCCGGACCTGGGACTGCACCCACAGCGCCCCGTACCCGAACGCCGTGACGAGCAGCGCCCCGACTCCCGCCGTCAGCAGGCCGTGTTCGCGGCCGATCACGAACGCCAGGTCCACCGCGAGACCCACGAAGAGCAGGTAGAACGGCACCGTCGACACCGGGAAGCCCATCCCGAGCAGCAGCGGCCACATCACCGACCGGTACGCGATGTAGGCCACCGCCACGAGAGAACCCGCCCAGCGGAAACCCAAAGTGCGGCGGGCCAGCGCCAAGATCAGCGCCATCACGCCGATGCCCCACACCGGGTACACCCACTCCGGGATCGGCATCGTGAAGTGCAGGATCGCGGTCCGGTCGACCGGGTGGCCGATCTGGTTCGCCGCGAACGACAGCAGGGACGGCTCGGCCTCCGGCGCGCCACGCTCCCACGCGCGCAGCCCCAGGATCCCGTACTCCTGCTGGCCGTTCGGGAAGAACGTGTTCTCCAGGAAGAACGCCCACAGCGCGAGCAGCACGCCCGTGCGGAAGCGCCCCGGCGGGGACAGCCGCAGCCAGCCCAGCAGCACGCCCGCCTGCATGATGCCCGTGCCCAGGTACAACATCAGGTGCGACGGGCTCCACGCGGTCAGGTCGAGACCGTTGACGCGGTGGTTGATCACGTCCAGCGGCGCCGCCACCAGGAACGTCAGCAGGCCGATCTGCATCAGCCGCAGCGACGTCTTGTCGGCACCCAGGCCCGTGTAGCTGTGGATCGCCACCAGCACGACGATGATCACCGTGCCGACGGTGTTGATCAGGTGCGGCGGCGCCAGGTCGTCGCGCAGCCACATGAAGTGCCACGACATGTCCCACGACGAGCCGACCAGCTTGAACGCGAACGCCGCCAGCCACATGCCGTAGCAGAACCGGAGCACCCAGTCCGGCGTCGGCTGCCCGGGGGCGCCGCGGTGCCAGTGCCGCGTGAAGAACAGCCGCGTCTTGCCGATCGGACTGCGCGGGATCACGTCCACCGGGACGTCGACTGCCTTGGCCATGCCGGACATCATGGCCGGTCATGGTCACGAGCGGGCCAAGACCGTGGCAAAGACCTCCAAAACCAGGGATCACCCCTACGGGTGGACGACTTGCTTTCGCCCGGCGTCGGTTGGCAGGGTGTGCCGCCATGATGCCGAAACGAGTTGTGGCCGCCGTCCTGATCGGCGCCTTGGTGCTGGCCGGTGGCGGGGTTCTCGGAGCGCTGTTCTTCTGAGGGCAGAATGGGCGGCATGACGCACAACCTGCTCGGCCCCGAGCCGACGCTGCTGCCCGAGCACACCGCCGCCCAGGCCGCGCTCGACGCCGGGACCGACCCGGCCGCGGTCGCCGCCGAACACCCCGACTACAGCGAGGCGTGGGCTTCGCTGGCCGAGAAGGCCTTCGACGCGGGTGAGACCGTCGCCGCATACGCGTACGCGCGCACCGGCTACCACCGCGGTCTCGACCAGCTGCGCCGCGCCGGCTGGAAGGGCTTCGGCCCGGTGCCGTGGGCGCACCGCCCGAACCAGGGGTTCCTGCGCGCCCTCGCCGTGCTGGGCAAGGCCGCCGGGAAGATCGGCGAGACCGAGGAGTACGACCGCTGCCGGACCTTCCTCGCCGACTCCGACCCCGCCGCCGCGGAAGCCACCGGCCTCAAGTGACCGCGTGGGCCCGGGACCGCGCGGTCCCGGGCCCGGCGCGTCAGAACAGCCCGCAGTTGGAGAACGCCGGGAGGCCGGCGAAGCGCGCCTCCAGCCACGCGAACGCCTCCGGGAACGCCCGCACCGCGGTGAGCGCGTGCGTGGGCACCAGTGACGTGCTGAACTGCACCTTCACGCCCTTGCCGCACCACGTCCGGCCCAGGTCGCGGTCCTGCGCGTAGGGCACGATGTCGTCGAGTGCGCTGTGGACGATCAGCACCGGCGCCGCCGGCTTCAGCGTCCCGATCTTCTGCTCCGCCACCCGTGACGCGTACGGCTCCTCACCGAGGTACGCGACGAGCGAGCGGCCGTCGTTCGTCAGCGTCGACGACTGCGTGAACGCGTGCGCGGCGATCGCCTCCACCGTGCACTCGGTCCGGACCTGCTCGAACAACTGCTTGCCGCGCGCGTTGAGCAGGGCCGGGATGTCCAGCTCGGGGTACGCGTAGTTCATGCTCACCAGCGCGAACCCGAGGAACCCGACCGCGTAGTGGCCGTCGAGGTTCTTCGCCACCGAAGCCAGGTCTGCCGGCACCGCGCCCGCGTACGCGCCCTTCAGCTTCAACTCGGGCGCGTAGGACGGCTGCAGTTCCGCCGCCGCGGCCGAGGCGCCGCCGCCCTGGGAGTAACCCGCGATCGCGACCGGGCCGTCGTCCGGGAGGCCCGCCTCGGGCAGCCGCTGCGCCGCGCGGATCGCGTCGAGCACCGCGTGTCCTTCCGACGCGCGGTTGACGTAGGTGTGGTCGCCCGGCGTGCCGAGTCCCTCGTAGTCGGTCACGACGACGCCGTAGCCCCGCGCCAGCAGCCCGGCGATGAACGGCCCTTCGTACTCGAAGCCGGCGGCAAGCGCTTTCGACGGGGCGCAGTCATCGCCCTCGCCCTGCGTGCCGACGGCGTAGGAGACGATCGGGCGCACGCCGGCGCCGCGCCAGGCCGACCGCGGGGTCAGCACCGTGCCGGTGACCGCGATCGGCGAGCCGTGGGTGTCGGTGCTGCGGTACATGATCCGCTGGACACCCGCGTCGGCCTTGGTCAGCTTGATCGGGTCGAGGTAGAACGTCGAGGTCTCGTGCCGGATGACGTCGCCGTTGCCGCCGGCCGGCAGGGGTGAAGGGGGGTCGTAGAACGACGCCGCGGAGGCCTGCGGCGGGCCGAGCGCGGCCAGGGCCAGAACGGAAACCGTGGCGACCGCCGCGGAGAGGGCGCGGCGAGAGAAGATACGCATGCTTGCTCCTCGTTGAGCAGGACTAGTGCGCGGGGAACACCTTTTTGGACAGAGGTGTCGGAAAAAGAATCACGTGAGGTGGACCACAATGTCAAGCCCGGCTCCGCGCGGGCGGCCGCGCAAGCTCCCGGTCGGGGAGCAGCGCGCCCGCGTGCTGCACGCGGCGGCGCGGGTCGTCGCGCAGCACGGGATGCAGGGCGCGACGATCGAGCAGATCGCGCGCGAAGCCGGCGTGTCCCGCCAAGCCGTCTACGAGCAGTTCGGCGACCGCGCGACGCTGTTCTCCGAGGTCGTGGCGGTGACGGAGGAGCAGGCGTTCGCCGCCATCGCGGGCCCGTCGGTCGCCGACCCGCAGCCCGGCCTGCGGGCCTGGGCGCGCGCCAACTACGCCAACATGGTCACCTTCGTCGCCGACAGCCCCGAGGCGTACGGCGTGCTCCGCGCGGCCGAGCGCGCGGGCGACCCCGCTCTCACCCGGTTGAGGGAGAGGCTGGCCGTCGTCTACGCCGACGCGAGCCGCAAGCGGTGGGCCGCGCACGGCATCGACTCCGGCCGCGCCGACCGCGCCCTCGTCACGCTCTTCTTCGCGATGACGGAGTCACTGGTCCAGGCGACCTGGGACGGTGAGCCGCCGGACCAGGACGCCCTGATCGACCTGCTCACCGAGTTCACGGTCGGCGGAGTCGCTCGCCTCCAGACGAAGGCGAGCGACGTCATCGACCGGCTGCGGTAACGATCAGCACAGCTAAGCCGCGGCCAAAGCCACTTCGGCGGACCCCACCACCCGGTTCCGCCCGCCGTGCTTGGCCGCGTACACGGCCGCGTCGGCGGACGCCATCACTTCCTCGATCGACGACCCGTCGAGCGGGTAGGCGGCGACGCCGATGGACGCCGTCTGCCGTTCGATGGCGACGGCGGCGCCTTCGTTGGTCTTCGTACTGATGATCAGCTCGCTGACCCGTTGCCGGATCCGTTCCGCCGTGACGATCGCGTCCGCTTTGGACGTCGACGGCAACAGCGCGACGAACTCCTCGCCGCCGAAACGGCCGACCAGGTCGTGCGCCCGGGTCTCCTGCTTGACCACGGCGGCCACCGCCTTGAGCACGTCGTCGCCCGCGAGGTGCCCGTAGGTGTCGTTGATCCGCTTAAAGTGGTCGAGGTCGATCATCATGGCGCCGAAGCTGCCGTTGTCCCGCGCCGCGCGCGAGATCTCCCGCTGCGCGCCGTCCTGCCACGTGGTGGCGTTGAGCAGCTGCGTCTTCTGGTCGGTGGTGGCGAGCTCCTCGAGCCGCTTGATCAGCACGGACCGCTGGAGCACGTACAGCGGCAGGATGACCAGCAAGGACAGCAGCGGCTCGGTCGTCAGGACCATGACGAGCAGGCCGCCGACGCACAGGGTGGCCAGCTCCAGCAGGTTGTCGTCCATGTTCCCCAGACAGCCTTCGACGCTCGCCTTCTCCGGTGCGGCGAGGTACAGGCCGAGCCCCGTCAGGGCGGTGTTCGTGGTGAAGAAGGCGATGGCCGCGAGCGCGACGGCGGTCATGCCGTGGCCGTGGAGCGCTTCCGCGACGAGGCCGGCGGCGAAGCCGGAGAGGATCATCGTCGTCGCGTTGGCCGCGACGCGGTGGAACTCACCCGGCCGGAACCCGGACCAGCTGCGGAACGCGAGGTAGACGTACAGAACGGTGCCCAGCACGGCGACGAGCTGTGGCGGCACGAGCAGCCCGGCGGGCAGCAGCCAGACCGACGTCATGTTGACGTGCGGCCCGTTGCTCAGGATCCGGCGCTGGCGCTCGATGCGCCTGCTGACTTCGGTCTGAGCCACCGCGAGGCCGGTGAGCAGCGCGAACGTCCCCACGTTCGCGAGCGTGACCGGAATCGACAGAGCGGCAGCGGTGGTCCAGGCAAGCATGACGGTGATCGCGGTGAGCGTGACCGCGACCCAAGCGCGTGGCCTGGACCACAGCGCCCAGGCCGCAACACCACGAACCGAGGCTTGTCCAGACCGTTCCCCCGATGTGACCATTTTTCCCCCAGCCCCTTGCGCAGGTGATCAGTGACAATCTACTCACGGACAGTTTCAGACCGTTTGCCAGCTGTCCACAAGGGCTTTCGGTGTGTACTTTTTCTTTGACACCGGAACGAGAGGTGGCCAGCGATGCGCGGCAAAGATCAGTGACCGCACAGCGCACCGCAAGGTCGCGCAGGTCAGGCCCACGCGCGGGGCATGTCAAGCATGTTCGGCGCGTGCGGCTTCTTTGTCGTGCCATCGTCCGGGCTCGCCCGATAACGATCGTGCCCACAGCGCCGCCAGTGGCAGGGTGAGCACGATCCCGGCGATGCCGAAGATCCCGACGGTGCCGTGTGGGCTCAGCTGATCCGCGAGCACGCCCCCGATCAGCGGGCTGATGCCCATCATCGTGGTCAGCCCGGTGTTGGACAGGCCCATCACCTGCGCGCGCTGCGCGTCGGGCACGGCCAGCGTCAGTGACGCGGTCGCCTGCAGCAGGCAGACGGTGCCGAGCCCGCCGGACACGATGAACAGGACGATCGACGCGATCGGCCCGGGGTTGAGGAAGCAGAGCACGAGCGGGACGGCGCACAACCCGGAGAGCGGCCCGATCAGCTTCGGGCGGACCCGGGCGGGGACCCAGCGCGTGTAGGCGAACGTCGCGATGACGCTGCCGATCGGGTCGGCCGCGAGCAGCAGGCCGATCGCTTCGGGGCCGCCGCCCGCCGCCGACACGTACGGCGCGGCGATGCCTTCGTAGACCGGCAGCAGCCCCATCAGCCAGGTGAACAGCACCAGGGTGCGCAGCGGCGAGCTCGCGAACGCCGTCCGGCTGCCGCCGCCGAGCGTCGCGAAGAAGGACTTGCGCTGCTCGCCGGTCGCCGCGGCCGGCCGGGCCTGGACGCCGAGGCGGATGAACAGGGCCGAGAGCACGAAGGTGGCGGCGTCGATGGCCAGTGCCACGTGCGGGTCGAGGGCGATCAGCAGCGCACCGCCGCCGGCGAACCCGAGCAGCTGCGCGCTCTGCACGGTCATGCTGCGGATGCCCATCCCGACGACGAACCGGTCGCCTTCGAGCACCTGGGGCAGCAGCGCGAGCTGGGACGCCTTGAACGGCGGGTTGACCAGGGACACCCCGCCGACCAGCACGCACATCAGCCAGAACGGCACCCCGGGGAGGGCGACGAGCAGGATCAGGGCGGCGCGCACGAGGTCGACGAGCACCATCACGCTGCGGCGCGGGAAGCGGTCGGCGAACCCGGTCAGGAAGACGCCGCCCAGCAGCGAGGGAGCGTAGGTCAGCGCGTACGTGAGGCCGGTCAGCGTGGCGGAGTTGGTCCCGGTGAACACCAGGATGGACAGGGCGACCCTGGCGAGCTGGTCCCCGGCGATCGACAGCAGTTCCCCGAACCACAGCGCGCGGAACTCGGCGATCCCGAACACCTCGCGGAACGTGACGCGATCCCGCGGAGCTGCCATGCGCTTTCTCCCGACCTCTTGTGCAGACCGTGCCCTTCGCATGACCGCAGGTGACAAAAAGGGCGATCGGTCATGAGGCAGTCACGGTACGTGAGTTACCTCAGCCAGTGTCCCGTGACGGTTGGTAAATCTCTAGGTTCTTTCGCCGGTATCCAAGGTGTCACGGAGCTTTCCTGAACGGGTCAGACGATAGCCCGCAGTGTCTGGCCGGTCGCCCAGGAGTCACCAATGGATCATTCCGCACCCGATGGCCGGAGGGCCAGAGGCAAAAGTAGCCACCTCGCGTTCGCGAGGTGGCTACTTGAGGGAAACGCAGGTCAGCCGTCTACGGCGAGGGCGTCCTCCGCAGGTGCCCGCGTGACGCCGGAAGCGCGTGCGGCGTCCCGCTTGGCGACCTCTTCCCGGACGATCGGGATGACGTACCGGCCGAAGTCGATCGTGTCGCCGAGCATGTCGTAGCCGCGCGCCGACAGGATCTCGACGCCCAGGTCGTAGTAGTCCAGCAGCGCCTGCGCGACCGTCTCCGGCGTGCCGACCAGCGCGTTCGAGTTGCCCGCGCCGCCCGTCGCGGCCGCCGTCGGGGTCCACAGCGCGCGGTCGAAGCGTTCGCCCTGCGCCGCCAGGGCCAGCAGCCGCTGGGAGCCGGTGTTCTCGGGCTCGGTGAGCTTGTGCCGCCGGGTCAGCGGCTGCCCGCCCTTCGTCCGGTCCTTGATCGCACCGACTGTCGCGTACGCCTTTTCCCAGGCCAGCTCCTCGGTCGGCGCGATGATCGGCCGGAACGCGACCTGGATCCGCGGCACGTCCGTGCGGCCGGCCGCCAGCGCCGCCGCCTTCACCGACTCGATCTGCTCCGCGGTCTGGGCCAGCGGCTCACCCCAGAGGCAGTAGATGTCCGCTTCCGCGCCGCCGGCGGCGTACGCGGCGGGCGACGAGCCGCCGAAGGAGACGCCCGGCCGTGGCTTCTGCACGGGCTTGATGTCGCTGACGTAGTCGTTGAAGCGGTAGTGCTCGCCCTCGAAGTCGAAGGGCTCGTCCGACGTCCACGCCTTCTTGATGATCTGGATGGCTTCGCGCGTGCGCGCGTAGCGCTCGTCCTTCGTGAGGAAGTCGCCTTCGCGTTGCTGCTCGTGGTCGTTGCCGCCGGTGATGAAGTGCACCGTCAGGCGGCCGTCGGAGATCTGGTCGAGCGACGCGAACGTCTTCGCCGCGAACGTCGGGTACGAGACGTTCGGGCGGTGCGCGAGCAGGATCTGCAGCTTGTCGAGCTTCGTGGCGACGTACGCGGCCGCCTGCGCGGGGTCCGGCGAGCCGGAACCGTAGGCGAACAGCACCCGGTCCCAGCCGAAGTCCTCGTGCGCGCGGGCCAGGCGCAGCGTGTACTCCTTGTCGAACACCCCGCCCGAGCGGGCGTGCGTCTCCGACCCGTCGTGCGTGCCTCCGATGCCCAGGAACTCCACCGGCATTCCGTCACCTTCTCTCGCGTCGCTGCTTCCAGGGCTACGCCTGGCGAGCGGAGGACGGCAACGGAGTCCGCAGGGTGGAACTCAGGCCCGGTGCTTCTCGATCACCTCGATCGACGCGCGGACCTGCTCGAAGGTGGGCGGCGCCGCCCGGTTGAACACGACGGTCAGGGACCGGCGCGGGATCACGACGAACTCGACGTCGACCCCGGCCGCCTCTGACGCGGCTTCGACGACGTCTCGCCAGTGCTTCGGGTCGATCCCGTCGGGGTCGGCCCATTCGTGCGCGAAGATCGCCCAGTTGCCCCTGAGCAGGGTGCCGACCACGTCCTGCGCGGTGTGGACGCGGTGCGGCGGGCCTATCTCAGCGGCCAAGTCTTCGTCGTCGCGGCAGTGCTGCCGTGACATGCGGAGCTCCGCCCCGCGGCCGGGGGCTCCGCCACCCGGACCCCCGCAAAGCGGGTGGTAAGGCCCGGGCGCCTGGTGGGACTTCGGACAAATCCGCTCCTCTCGCCGTGGTGCCCCGGGCATTCGGCGCCGCGACCCGGAGTGTTTGGTTTTATTCCCGGAATTCCGGAGTATGGGAAGGACGTCCCGGGCCCGGACCGCCGCGTAGCTTCGGTTTCATGGCCGAGCGCGCGCCGTTCACCCTCGCTGTCGTGGGCGCCGGACCCCGGGGGGTCGGCGTCCTCGAGCGGCTCGGCGCGAATTCCGAGCTCCTGCGCGACCGCCGGCTCGAGGTGCACCTGATCGACCCGTTCCCGCCGGGGCCCGGCCGGGTGTGGCGGTACGACCAGTCGCCGTTGCTGCGGATGAACTCCATGCCCGAGGACGTCACGATGTTCACCGACGAATCGGTGAAGATGACGGGCCCGGTGCGCGCGGGGCCGACGCTGCTGGAGTGGGCGCGCAAGGTGCGTGACGGCGAGCTCGACGCCGAGGTCCCGCCGGACGTCGTCGCCGAGCTGACCGCGCTCGACAGCTTCGACTTCCCGACCCGGCGGCTGCAGAGCGCCTACCTGACCTGGTTCTACCGCCAGGTCCTCGGCGACCTGCCCGACGGCATCGATGTCGTCGAACACGCCGCGCGGGCGGTCGGGGTCGACGGCCGGACCGTCAGCCTCTCCGACGGGACGACCGTCCCGGCGGACGCCGTCGTGTTCACCGTCGGGCACCTCGACGCGGAACCGGACGAACGGGAGCGCGAGCTCGTGACGTTCGCCGCGCGGCACGGGCTCGCCTACTACCCGGCCGGCTACACCGCCGACGTCGACTACTCCGGCATCGCGCCGGGTGAAACCGTGCTGGTGCGCGGGTTCGGGCTGGCGTTCGTCGACCTGATGCTGCTGCTGACCGAGGGCCGCGGCGGCCGGTTCGAGGACCTCCCGGGCGGCGGCCTGCGCTACCACCCGAGCGGGGCCGAGCCGGTGCTGCACGTCGGCTCCCGGCGCGGGGTCCCGTACCACGCGAAGATCGGCTACCGGTTGCGCGGAAAACCGTTGCGGCTGCCCAGGTTCTTCGACGCCTACGCCATGGACGGCCTCCCCGGGCAGGCGCTCGACTTCCGCGCGGACGTCTGGCCGCTGATCGCGAAGGAGCTGGCCTGGGGCTACTACAGCGAGCTGTTCACCGGGCACCCGGATCGCGTGAACCTGGACTTCGTCGTGTTCGCGGACGCTTTCGCCGACCTGCCGTGGGACTCGCCGGAGATGCGCGACCTCGTCGCGCGGGCGGTGCCCGCCGAGGCCGACCGCCTCGACCTGGACCGGCTCGACCGGCCCCTGGAAGGCCGCGAGTTCGGCTCGGCGGAGGAGTTCGGCAAGGAGCTGCGGGAGTACGTCGAAGCCGACCTCGCGCGCCGGGCGGACCAGGCGTTCAGCGCCGACCTCGGCGCGTTCATGGCGTTGCTCTCGGTGTACGGCCAGCTGCCGGTGCTCGTCCAAAAAGGACGGTTGGCCGCGTCTTCGCAGGTGTCCGACATGGACGGCTGGTTCCACGGGTTCTTCTCGTACTACGCGAGCGGGCCGCCCCCGCGCCGGCTGGAGGAGCTGCTGGCCCTGCACCAGGCCGGCGTGGTTTCGTTCGCCGGCGCGGACATGCGGGTGACGGCGGAGCGCGACGCGTTCGTCGCGTCCAGTGCCAGCTACCCGGGAGAGGTCTCGGCGCGGACGTTGGTCGAGGCGCGGCTGCCGGGCCCGAGCGTCACGCGGGCGGCGGACGGGCTGCTCCGGCAGCTGCGCGACACGGGCGAGCTGGCGGAGGAGACGGTGGCGGACCCGGTCACCGGCGCGTTGCTGCCCTCGGGCCGGATCCACACGCGGGTGTCGGACTCCCGCCTGCTCGACGGAACGGGTCAGCCGCACCCGCACCGCTTCGCGGTGGGCCCGCACACGAGCGCCCGCTCGGCGGCGGCGTTCACCCGCCCCCGGACGAACGCGTCGAGCTTCCGCCAGAACGACGCGGTGGCCCGGGAGATCCTGGCGCTGGTCAGCGCGCCCAGCTGACGATGTCGGCCAGCACCTGCTCCGGCGGTGGCATCGCCGCGATCTCCGCCGCGATGTCCCGCGCGAGGTTCCGGGGCTTCGGATCCGCGAGCAGCTCGCGTGCCGCCGTCTCGATCGCGGGGATCCGGACTTCGTCGCCCACCAGTGAGCGGGCGAGTTCGAGGGCGGAGAGCGTCTCCGCGTTGGCGAACTGGTCGGCGCCCTGGGGCAGGATCAGCTGGGGCAGCCCGGCCGCGAGCGAGGCGAGCACCGTGCCCGTTCCGCCGTGGTGCACCACCAGGCCCGCGTGCTTCAGCACCTCGGCCTGCGGCACGAACCCGGCCGCTCGCACTCGCTCCGGGAGGTCTCCGAGCAGCGCGGGATCGCCGGGGCCGAGCGCCACCAGCACGTCGACGTCGAGGTTCGCCAGCGCGCGGATCGCGCCGCGCAGGACGTCCGTAGCGCCGTAGACCACGGTGCCGAGCGTCAGGTAGACAAAGCCGTCTGCCGGGAGCGGCGGCAGCGGAACGTCGGGGTCGTACGGCGTCGGGCGCATCCGGAACACCTTCGGGACGGCCGCCGTGCCCGGGTCGCGGACGCTGTCCGGCCAGGCATCGACGCAGGCGTCGCCGAAGAGGGCGTCCGAGGGGAGCGTGCCCCAGAGCGGGCGCAGCCGTTCGGCGGCGACGGACAGGAGCTCCGGCGGCATCGAGCGGCCGATCACGACCGCGACGGCGGGGAGACCCGCCCGGCGCGCCGCGATCCCGGCACCGACGTCGCTCATCTCGTAGATGACCAGGTCGGGGCGCAGTTCGGGGAGCAGCGGCGTCAGGTCGTCGAGCAGTGACCGCGGCAGCAGCTCGGCGAACATCGTGATGCCGACGTCCATGAACCCGGCGTCCTCGCCGTGCCGCTTCTTGGCTTCGGCCTCCGCCTCGCCGATGCCGATCCCGGCGCGGTGGACCGCGAACCCGAGGTCACGCACTTTGGGTACGAAGGCCTCACCGGTGCCGAAGACGACTTCGTGACCGGCGTCGAGGGCCGCGTTCGCCAACGGCAGCAAGGGAAACAGGTGGCCGTACGCCGGGCGGCACGTGAAGAGGATCCGCACCGCCCTGAGCGTACTCGTCAGCCCTTCACGACCGGAGCGATTTGCTGCAGCCACTGCTGTGGCGCCGACGTCCCGCCGGGCAGGGAGTTGAAGTATTCCCAGCCGTCGATCCCGCCGAAGTCGGCGTACTTGCTCTTGAGGCTCCGCACGGTCGACTGGAGGGTCGACATGTCCACGTACCCACTGCAGTTGGCGGGATTGGTCACGGTCCCGGCGACGACCTTGCTCGCGGGCACGACCCCGCGGCGGACGATGTTGTCGTAGCCGGAGGTGCTGGAGAGAGAGCCCCAGCCGCAGTAGAACTGCGCGTTGAACCAGGAGATCTGCGCGCCGCGGTCGCGGTAGAGGGTGTCGTAGTTGAGGCCCGAGAGCCCGCCGCCGCCGCTGAGCTCGGTGGCGACCGGGGCGAGGGTGATCAGGAACGAACTGCCGAAATCGGCCCGCAGCGCGTCGATCACCTTGTTGAGGGCGGCGTTCGACATGTGCTCTTCGATGTCGAGGTCGATGCCGGACAGCGAGTAGGTGCGGATGAGGTTGCGCAGCAACGGGTAGTAGGTGTCGAACTGCGTTTCGAGCCGCTGGAAGCTGCCGGCGGCGGCTCCGCCGACGAAGGCGAGGACGTGCACGCCCTGGCCGCGCAGGGTCGCGAGGTCCTGCCACATCCGCGTGAACTTGCTCGCGTTCGGCGGATCGTCGTTGAGGTGCACGACGCTGTTGGCGTCGAGGTGGATGGCCCCGACGATCACGTCCGTGGCCCCGGCGCTCTGGAGCGCGAGCGGCGAGACGTAGGCGGAGCCGTTGTAGATGGTCTGGTAGTAGACGACAACCCTGCGCCCGGCGGCGGCCGAAGCCGGCACCGCACCCGAAATCATCAGCACCAAGGCCACGAAGGCCACGCCGATCCTCCGCATGGTCCAGACCATACGTGGCAGTGGGTGGTTGGGGAAACACCCACCGTCGAACTTGTCCGGTTTCCTGTCTCGCTTTGTCGACATCTGTCCCCCGTGGGTGCCAAATGATGCTTCGCTGGAGGGTCGGGAGTGTCGTGACCAGGGACTTCAGGCTTAGGCCAAGAAACCCGCACTTTGTGGTACATTTCTACTGATTTACTGTGTCCTCCTGACTATCTTCAGGAGTGCGGCAGTGAACAGAGTTCGTTCCGCTCATTTTCGATTCGGCGACAAAGTCTTGCTTCGGCAGCTTGGCCATGGCGACTGGGTGCCTGAACGAGTGGTGCGAGTGGAAGAGTTCGACTCCCATCCCGGCGACCGTTACCTGCGGGTCAAGGTCGCGACCAGTGTGTCGTCGCGCGGATACCGTGAGCGTGCGCGTCTCATCCCGCCGGGCACGCCGATCTACCGGTGCGTCGGGTTCGGCGAGATTCATCTCGTCCGGCGCGACTCCCGGTGGGAACCGTTCAGCGTGGAGCCGTTCATGGTGCCGGACGACTACCGGGTCATGGGCGGAGCGCCGCAGTTCCAGATGGCTGGAATGCCTGGAGCTACGCATGTCGGGGCGTACCAGTCAGCGACCTCGTATGATCCCGGCGATCCTGTGTGGGCTTGGGAGCGCGGGTGGCGGAAGGCCGAGGTGCAAGAAGCCAAGCCACGGTGGGTGACTGTGCGCTACCTCGAAGGGTTCCGTCGACAAAACGGGTGGCCGTCCAAAAGCTGCCCACCGGCCGAGATCTGGCCGGTGATCTGCGATTATCCTGAGCCGGTCCGGAAGATCGAGATCGAACCGCAGTGGCTGCGGAAATTGGATCCACGAAACGCGCACGCCATGTCTCTGCAACTCGGCTACCACAATGCAGGCCGCTACCTGAAGGATTGCCAGCAGTTCGGTGGCTGCGGCATTCATTGAGCCTCAGCCCACCTCCTGCGCCGAACGTCCGGGGATCGCCGCCAGCAGTTCCTTCGTGTACTCCGCCCGGGGCTCCTCCAGCACCTGCGAAGCCGGGCCCAGCTCCACCAGCGCCCCTTCGCGCATCACGCCGACCTGGTCCGCGAGCCGGCGGACCACCGCCAGGTCGTGGGAGATGAACAAGTACGACAACCCGAGCGACGACTGCAGCTCCGCCAGCAGCCGCAGGATCTGGGCCTGCACCGAAACGTCCAGCGCCGACACCGGTTCGTCGCACACCACCAGGTCCGGCCGCAATGCCAGCGCCCGCGCGATCGCCACCCGCTGCCGCTGGCCGCCCGACAGCTCGGACGGCTTCCGACGCGCCACCGACGACGGCAACGCCACCTGGTCCAGCAGCGACGGGACCCGGGTGCGCGGCAGCCCGAACGCCCGCAGCGGCTCCGCGACGACGTCTTCGATCGAGAACTTCGGGTTCAGCGACGCGTACGGGTTCTGGTAGACGATCTGCATCCGCCGCCGCAGCCGGCGCAACTCGGGACCCGCGAGCGACGTGATATCGCTCCCGTCGAACGAAACCGAACCCGCCGACGGCGTCTCCAGCCGGAGCACCATGCGGGCGGTCGTCGACTTGCCCGAGCCCGACTCGCCGACCAGTGCCAGGGTCTGGCCGCGCGGGATGTCGAACGACACCCCGTCGACCGCGCGGATCCCGCCGTCGAACGTCTTCGCGAGGTCGCGCACGGACACCAGGGGCTCGGCGGCCGGCGCGGGCGGACGCACGGTGCTCGTCATGCTCGGCGCCGCCGCGATCAGCTGCCGGGTATAGGGATGCGTCGGTGCGCTGACGACCGAAGACCCCTCTTCGACCACCGAGCCCTGCGAAAGCACCACGATCCGCGACGCGCGATCAGCCGCGACACCGAGGTCGTGCGTGATCAGCAGGATCGCGGTACCCGACTCGGCAGCCAACGACGTCAGGTGGTCGAGGATCCGCCGCTGCACGGTGACGTCCAGCGCCGACGTCGGCTCGTCCGCGATGATCAGCTTCGGCCGCCCGGCCAGCGCCGACGCGATCAGCACCCGCTGCCGCAGCCCGCCCGACAGCTGGTGCGGGTACTGCCGAGCCCGCAGCTCCGGCGAAGGGACACCCGCGCGCTCCAGCAAGGAGATCGCCTCCAGCGACGCCGACCGCCGGTCCGCGAGGCCGTGGATCTTCAGCACCTCCGCGACCTGGTCGCCGATCCGGTGCACCGGGTTCAGCGACACCGCCGGGTCCTGCGGCACCAGCGCGATCTCGCGCCCACGCACCCCGCGCCACTGCCGGGACGACAGCCCGAGCAGGTCCCGGCCGTCGAAGGTGATCGAACCGCCGTCGATCCGGCCGCCGCGCGGGAGCAGGCCGATCGCCGCGTGCGCGGTCGTCGACTTGCCCGAGCCGGACTCGCCGACGACGGCGACGACTTCGCCCGCGTCGACGTGCAGGCCGACGTCACGCACAGCCGGAATCTTTTTGTACGACACTGCCAGGTCCGAAATCCGCAGCAGGGTCATCGGTCTCCTCCGTCCAGCGCGCGGGACAGCCGGTTCGCGGCGAGGACCACCGCCGCGACCGTCAGGCCCGGGAACGTCGTCATCCACCACGCGGTGGCCAGGAAGCTGCGCCCGCCCGCGACGAGCGAGCCCCACTCCGGCGTCGGCGGCGTCGCGCCGAAGCCGAGGAAGCTCAGCGCCGACACCTCGAGCACGGCCGTCCCGAGCGTGAGCGTCGCCAGCGCGAGCACCGGGCCCGCCGCGTTCGGCAGGACGTGCCGCAGCAGCACGCCCGACCAGCGCACTCCGCTCGCTCGCGCCGCTTCGACGAACACGCCGTTTCGCACGCGAAGCACCTCCGCGCGCATGACCCGCGCGAAGGACGCGAGGTTCGCGATGCCGACGGCGATCGCGACGTTCGTCGTGCCGAAGCCCAGCGCCGTCACCAGGGCCAGCGACAGCAGGATCGGCGGGATGGCCAGGAAGACGTCGACGATCCGCATGATCACCGTGTCCGCCCAGCCGCCGCGGAACCCGGCCAGCAGCCCGAGCGCCGAGCCCGCGACCAGGGCCACGAGCACGGCGATCGCGGTGGCCCGCAGCGACAGCGACGCGCCGTGGATCACCCGCGCGTAGACGTCACGGCCGGTTTCGTCGGTGCCGAAGAGGTGGTGCAGCGACGGTCCTTGCAGCCGTTCGACCGGGACGCCGGTGATCGGGTCGTACGCGGTCAGCAGGCCGGGCACGAAGGCCGCGAGCAGCACGAACGCCAGTACGGCGATCGCGAGCACGAGACCCGGGCGGCGTACCACGCGAGCCGGGGTGGCGAGGTCAACCACGGGCCACCTCCGGCGTCCGGGCGATGCGCGGGTCGAGCAGCGGGTAGAGCAGGTCGACGATCAGGTTCAACACCACGAACACCAGCGCGGCCAGCACGATCACCGCCTGCACCACCGGGACGTCCTGCGCGGTGACGGCGGCCGCGGTGATCCGGCCGACGCCGTCGCGGGAGAACACCGTCTCGGTGATCACCGACCCCGCGACGAGGTTGCCCGCCACCACGCCGGCGACGGTCAGCGTCGGCACGGCCGCGTTGCGCAGCAGGTGTCCGAAGTGGACACGCCAGCGGCTCGCGCCCTTGGCCGCGGCGATCTCCGCGTAGGGCTCCTCCTGCTGCGTGGCCAGGCTCTTCGCCAGCACCTGGCCGATGATCGCGCCGGTCGGCAGCGCAAGGGTGATCGCGGGCAGGAGCACCGCGGAGAAGCCCTGCGTGCCGAGCGCGGGCAGCAACCGCAGCCGGAACGAGAAGAACTGGATCAGCAGCAGCCCGACCCAGAACGGCGGCAGCGAGATCGCCAGCGACGGCAGGGACAGCAGCGCCTGCCGCAGCCAGCGGAACCGCGTGAACGTGCCGAGGAACGCCGAGCCGCCGCCGAAGAGCACCGCGAACACCAGCGCCAGGCTCGTCACGGCGAGCGTCGGCGGCAACGCCGTGACGACCATGTGCGACGCGTCGTCGCCGGTCGCGACGCTGCGGCCGAAGTCGCCGTGCAGCGCCGAGACCAGGCGTTTCAGGTACTGGACCGGCAGTGGCGAGTCGAGACCGTACTCCGCGCGGGCGGCGGCGAGCTGCTCGGGCGTCGCCGACGAACCGGCCTCCCCGCTGGCGAGCTTCGCCGAAACGGCGTCGCCCGGCAGCAGGTAGAGGATCAGGAACGACAGCGTGAACGCCGCCCACAGCACGAACACCGCCTGCCCGACGCGGCGGAGCAGGTACCGCCTCACGAGAGCCACGCGTCGAAGAGCTGCAACCGTGACGACGCTTCGAAGTCGACGGCGTGCGCCTGCGAGCCGAGCGCGACGACCTGGGTCAGCTCGAAGACCGGGATCGCGTAGGCGTGGTCGATGATCAGCTTCTGCGCCTCGTCGGCCGACGGCTTGCGCTTGGCGTTGTCCACAGTGGACGACTGCGCGTCCAGTGCCACATCGAGGGGGTTGCCCGGGGCGAGCTTGCTTCGGTTGCCGGCCTTGGTGGAGAACTGGCCGCGCAGGATGTCCGGGTCGGCGCGCGTGACGTTGTACCAGAGGAAGTCGTAGTTGCCGCTGAGCTGGATCTGCGTGGTCTCGGCGGTCGTGTGCTGCTCGATCCGCAGGTCGAAGCCGATCTTGCGGAGCTGCTGCTGGACCAGCTCCAGCACGCTGCGGTTCTGGTTGAACACCGGCGAGAACACGACGGACGCGCTCAGCGGCTGCCCGTTCTTGACGCGGATCCCGTCCGGGCCGGGCACCCAGCCGTCGGCGTCGAGCAGCGCGGCGGCGCCCTTCTGGTCGTACGCGAGCTGCTGCGAGAGGTCCTCATACAGCGGTGTCGCCGAGCCGAGGATGCTGGTGGCGGGCCGGTAGGACGCCGTCAGCACGGTGTTCACGACCTCGGGGCGGTCGACGCCCTTGAGCACGGCCTGGCGCACCTTCTCGTCGGCGAGCACGCCGCGGGAGGTGTTGGCGTGCAGGTTGAACACGACACCCGGGTTGGGCCGGATGTTCTCGGTGAAGCCGTTGCCCTTGAACTGCGGCTCGTCGACCGGCTGGATGTCGGTCGCCGCGTCGAGCTGGCCGGACGCGAGGCTGCCGGTGCGGACGCCGGGCTCGGGCACGATCTTGTAGTCGATCTTGTCGAGGTAGGCCTCGCCCTGGTGCTTGAACAGCGACGAGCCCCAGTTGTAGCCCTTGCGCTTGGCCAGCACGATCTCCTGGTTCTGCTTCAGGCTCTCGAACACGAACGGCCCGGAGCCGATCAAGCCGTTGCCCTGGCAGCGCTGTTCCGGCGTCTTCCCGAACGCGGCGGGCGCGAGCACGCCGAGCGACATCGTCGAGCTGGCCTGCAGGAACTGCGCGCTGGGCGCGGAGAACTCGAGGCGGACGGTCCGCGGGTCGACCACGCTGGAGCCCTTGTACGCGGCCAGGTAGCCGTAACCCAGCTGGGCCTTGGTGCCGAGGGCCTTGATGCCGTCGAAGCTCGTCTTCACGGCGGCGGCGTCGACCGGGCTGCCGTCGGAGAACGTCGCGCCGGCGCGCAGGTGGAAGGTGAACGCCGTCGAATCGGCGTTGCCCTCCCACTTCTCGGCGAGCCACGGCTTGATCTCGCCGGTCTTCGGGTCCTGGTCGGTGAGCGAGTCGACGAGCTGGCGCGCGACGTTGATGGACGCGTTCGTGGCGACCTGCTGCGGGTCGAGGCAGTCGGGCGCGGACGAGATGCCCAGGCGCAGCGTGCCACCGGGTTTCGGCGGGCCGGCGTCGGCGGCTTGTTCGGTACCGGCGGCGGAGCAGGCGGTAAGCAGGATGGGCAGGGCGAGCAGGGCCGCGGCGTTGCGGGCGCGGAAGAGTGGGGACACCGGACGGCCTCCAGCGGGGAGCGGTTGCGTCTTCGAGAGCGACGCTAACCACGCGCTGAAGGCCGTCCCATCAGGCGAACCGCGGTCCCATTCCCTGACACCGCAACGAATGCCCCTTGACTAACCGGCCGCGATCAGCACCGGCCGAGCATGTCCGTCAAAGCCGACTTCTCCGCGGTGTTGATCGTGAGCTTGAACTTGTACTTCACCGCGGTCCACATCTTCGCGTAGGTGCACCAGTAGCTCGTGAGCGGCGGCTTCCACTGGTCGGGAGACTTGTCGCCCTTCTGCTGGTTCACGTTGTCCGTCACGGCGATCAGCTGCGGATCCGTGAGGTCGTTCGCGAACGCCTGGCGTTGCGCGGTCGTCCACGCGGACGCGCCGGTGCGCCACGCGTCGGCCAGCGGCACGACGTGGTCGATGTCCACATCGGACGTCGCCGTCCAGGTCGCGCCGTCGTACGGGCTGAACCAGCTGCCGGACGTCGCCGCGCAGTCGGAGCCGGTCTGCACGTTCGTGCCGTCGCGCTTCAGGACCACCTCGCGGGTGTTGCAGCTGCTGCCCTGGTCGATCCAGTGCGGGAACTTGTCCCGGCTGTAGCCGGTCTGGGAACCGTCGGCCTTGACGGTCAGGGACGCGAGCTCGGACTTCGCCGTCGTGGCCGACGGGATGCCCGGCGGAGTGGCCTCGGCGACGCTGACCAGCGTCCCGGAGAGCACGGCGGTGGCCGCGAGAACGGTCAAGGAATGACGAACAGCACGCCTGGTTGGCATTTTGCTGCCTCCGGTTCAGGTGTGGGGACAGCTAACCCTGATACACCGGAGTGGCGGGTGCAACACGTATAGGTGACATGTTGCTGCCCGTTGATGAACGATGCGTGGCTGTTTACTCACCCGGACGTGAAACTCGCAGGTCAGAGAGTACCGCGCACCAGGCGCAGATCCTCGGTGTGCCGGTACCAGGTCCACTTGTTCAGCGCGCGGTCGTGGACGACGTCGTCGCTGACGGGCCGCGTCGGGATGCAGCCGATCTGGAACGCGCGCGAGTAGAACGTCGTCGGGCGCTTGAAGATCGTCCCCTTCACGACGCGGACGGCCAAGCCCGGGCCGCCCGAGTCCGGCGTCACCTCGACCGACGACGCCGGCCCGCGCAGCGCCACCTGCTCGTCGGCGTAGGCCACGCCGCGCACGAGCCGCAGCACCCCGCGCCCGACGAGCACGCCGCCGACGTCGTCGCGGATCAGCGGCACCGGGTCGACCTCCCCGCGCAGGGCGAGCGCGAGGGCCTGCAACGGCGTCTTGGGCAGGTCCCAGAGCGCGGCGACGGCCGAGTCCGGCGACGACGGCACGAACCCGACCGACACGCCGGTGAGAGCGTCCTTACGGAGCAGGCGCACCACGACCGCGGCGAGGTCCGCGTCGGTGCCCGACACGACGAGGTGATCGTGTTCGCCCAGCAAGGGGTCGATTTCCGCCTTGCCGGGACGGCTGGGCACGCGGATCGATTCGACGTCATCGACTTCTTCGAAGCCGGCCGCGCCATCGCCACAGGCCACCACTAGTCCGCGCACCCGCAGGACCTCCGTTACAGTCATGCACCGGCATTTCCTCAGCGCCACCGGTGTCCGTCCGGGACACTAAACCTCACGTCGTCGACCACCTTGGAGTGTCACATGCCGGCCATCGTGCTCATCGGTGCCCAATGGGGGGACGAAGGCAAGGGCAAGGCCACCGACCTGATGGGTGACCGCGTCCAGTGGGTCGTCCGCTACCAGGGTGGCAACAACGCCGGTCACACGGTCGTCCTGCCGAACGGCGAGAACTTCGCCCTGCACCTCATCCCTTCGGGCATCCTCACGCCGGGAGTGACGAACGTCATCGGCAACGGCGTGGTGGTCGACCCGGGCGTGCTGCTCGAGGAGCTGTCCGGACTGGAAGCGCGGGACGTCGACACGTCCAAGCTGCTGATCTCGGCCGACGCGCACTTGATCATGCCGTACCACGTGGCCATCGACAAAGTCACCGAGCGCTACCTCGGCAGCCGCAAGATCGGCACCACCGGCCGCGGCATCGGGCCGTGCTACCAGGACAAGATCGCCCGCGTCGGCGTCCGCGTGCAGGACCTGCTCGACGAGAAGATCTTCCGCCAGAAGGTCGAAGCCGCGCTGGAGTTCAAGAACCAGGTGCTGGTGAAGGTCTACAACCGCAAGGCCCTCGACGCGAACGAGGTCGCCGACGAGGTGCTGGCCGCGGGCGAGAAGTTCGCGCACCGCATCGCCGACACGCGGCTGCAGCTGAACCAGGCGCTGGAGCGCGGCGAGATCGTGCTGCTGGAGGGGTCACAGGGCACGCTGCTCGACGTCGACCACGGCACCTACCCGTTCGTGACGTCGTCGAACCCGACGTCCGGCGGCGCGAGCGCGGGTTCGGGCATCGGCCCGGGCCGCATCACCACGGTGCTCGGCATCCTCAAGGCGTACACGACCCGCGTCGGCTCGGGCCCGTTCCCGACCGAGCTGCACGACGAGTCCGGCGAGTACCTGCGCAAGCAGGGCGGCGAGTTCGGCGTCACCACGGGGCGTTCGCGGCGCACGGGCTGGTTCGACGCGGTGATCGCGCGCTACGCGGTCCGCGTCAACGGCATCACCGACTACTTCCTCACCAAGCTGGACGTGCTGTCCGGGCTGGAGAAGGTGCCGGTGTGCGTGGGGTACGAGGTCGACGGTTTCCGCACGCAGGACATGCCGATGACGCAGACCGACGTGCACCACGCGATCCCCATCTACGAAGAGCACCCGGGCTGGTTCGAGGACATCTCGGCGTGCCGCACGTTCGAGGAGCTCCCGGCGAACGCGCGGGCGTACGTCGAGCGTCTGGAAGAGCTGTCGGGCGCCCGCATTTCGGCGATCGGCGTCGGCCCGGGCCGCGAGCAGACGATCGTCCGGCACACGTTTGTATAGGCGCTGTACGTCTAGGTCAGCTTCGTGCTGACCGGCGTCTCGTTGCGGAACAGGTCGAGCACCGGGCAGTGCTCGTCGACCTCGCGCTTGAGGTCTTCGTAGCGCTCCCGGCTCGCCGGGCCTTCGAGTTCGACGGACACGCGCACGTCCCCGAAACCGGGGCGGGTGTTGAAGGAGAAGCCGAAGAAGCCGTGCAGGTCGAGATCGCCGTCGACGGT
Organism: Amycolatopsis sp. NPDC005961; assembly: GCF_040629235.1. Lineage (NCBI taxonomy): Bacteria > Bacillati > Actinomycetota > Actinomycetes > Pseudonocardiales > Pseudonocardiaceae > Amycolatopsis > Amycolatopsis sp. NPDC005961. Next base: position 75,137 of record NZ_JBEXVF010000004.1, read on the forward strand.
GACCTTGACGGAGTCGAGCGGGATGCCGCGCTTCGCCGCCCAGAACTGGTAGGTGATGACCTGGCAGGACCCGAGGGCGGCGAGCGCGAACTCGACGGGGTTCGCGGCCTGGTCGGTCCCCCCGAGCGCGGGCGGCTCGTCGACGGTGAAGCTGTGGTCCCGGACCTTGACCAGGACCTCGGTTTTGGTCCCGGGCTTGAGGGTGTGGTCGACGCTGAAGGAGACGGCGGCGTTGTGCGGGTCGGCGTCGACCGCCTTGCGAGTGCCTTCGATGACGTCGGTCAGCGACATGGGGTTCTCCTCGGGTGATCGGTTTCGCCACAGGGTGGGCGATTCCGAAAGCGCTCGCTCGGGTTCTCAAGTCCTGGGAGCGGCGGTGTCCGGCATGCGGAAGCACTCGACCGGGGGACGCGAAGGCGGTAACGCCCGCGGTAACGGAGCGATAACGAGGGCAGACACCGCCGCCGGACAGCAGGAGAGCCTTTCTTGGAGACGCACAGGGTGGAGACGCACAGCCGGGGCCCGATCGACGTGACCCGGGTCGCCGGGTTCCGCACCGCCACCGCCGATCCCGACGATCTGCGGCGCGCCGTCGCCGCGTCGCCCGGCTATGCCCGGGCCCACGTCGATCAGCAAGCCGCCGTGCTCGAGCTCGTCCTGCAGACAGGAACTACTCAGCCGCGACGTCGTCTTCGCTCCCTGAAACGGCTTCTGGGCCGGCGACGCTGACGGGCTCCCCACGCCCGGGAGGTCGTCAGCTCAACCGGTTCGTGAGCGCCGCCGTCACCGACATCTCCTCGAGGTCCAGTTCGCGCAGCACTTTCTGGAGGATGTCGTCGTCGAGGCGGCCGGCGCGGTTCTCATCGATCATCGCCTTGCGCTGGGCGATCAGGAGTTCCTTGCGGGCCTTCGCGAACTGGGCCTGCGGGGTGCCGGAGCGGTCCTCGCCGGACAGCTTGATCGTGGCTTCGGCGAACCGGTAGCGCGTGTCGACGAGCCGTTTCAGCCGTTCCTTCAGCTGTTCGACCTTCTCGGGCGGCAGGTCCAGGGACGCGAGCCGGTCGTGGCTGATCTCGCGCAGCCGCTGGTGCGCCGCCTTCTTCGCGACTTCGCGCGCGGCCAGCTCTTCGGCCTCGTCGCGGGAAGCCTCCGCCGGGTCCTGGACTTTCAGCACGCGGATCAGCGGGGGCAGCGTGAGCCCCTGGATCAGCACCGTCCCGATCGCCACCGCGAACGCGAACAGCTGGATCTCCTCCCGTCCCGGCGTCGCGGCGGGGACACCGGCGGCCGCGGCCAGCGTGACGACGCCGCGCATGCCGGTCCACGAGAGCACCATGAGCGTCCGCCACGACGGGGCCGCGCGCCCGTAGCCGAACAGCCGCAACGTCCGCGGCAGGTACGCGAAGACGAACACCGCCGGGATCCGCACCAGCATCGTCACCAGCAGCACGACCACCGCGACCAGCACGAGCGTCCCGTTGTCGCGGGCCGCGTGCTGGGCGCCGTCGAGCACGAACGGCAGCTGCAGCCCCATCAGCGCGAACACCAGCGCCTCCAGCAGGACGTCGACGGACGCCCACACCGATCTGTCCTGCATCCGCGTCGCGGGTGACGCGTACAGCGAACGCGCGCCCAGGTACAGCCCCGCGGCGACGACAGCCAGGACGCCGGACCCGCTGAACTCCGGGCCGAACGGGTGCAGGTGCTCGGCGAGGACGTACGCGCCGAACGGCACGATGATCCCGAACGCCGACTCCAGCAGCGGGTCGTCGAGCAGCCGCCGGATGAGCACGACCGCGGCGCCGATCGCCAGGCCGACCCCGATGCCCAGCACCGTCGCCACCCCGAACACCGCGAACCCGTGCCCGGCCGAGCCCGCGGTGCCCGCGACCGCGGCGAGCGCGACCTTGTACAGCGTCAGCGCGGCGGCGTCGTTGACCAGGCTCTCCCCGGTCAGCACGGTCATCAGCCGCCGCGGCAGGCCGAGCTTGCGGCCGATCGCCACCGCCGTCACCGCGTCCGGGGGCGCCACGACCGCGCCGAGGACCAGCGCGGAGGCGAACGGCACGTCCGGCAGCAGCAGGTGCACGACGACCGCGACGACCACCGCGGTCACCGCCACCAGCACCACGCCGAGCGCGACGATCGGCCGGAGGCTGTTCTTGAAGTGCGTCAGGGAGCTTTCCAGCGACGTCGAGTAGAGCAACGGCGGCAGCACGACCGTGAGCACCAGCTCGGGTTCCAGCTCGAACCGCGGCACCCCGGGGATCAGCGCGACCCCGAGCGCGACGACCACGACCAGCAGCGGCGCGGACAGGTTGTAGCGGCGAGCGACCGCGGTCAGCGCGAGCGAACCGGCGAGCACGCCCATCAGCGTCAGGATCTCCACCCGCGTGATCTTCTCCCAGGTAGAGGCCCTGCGCTCGGCTTCCGCTCAATGGAAGTGCCCTGGAAAACCCCATATCCGGCATGCATACTCGTGCGCAATCCGCACACTTGTGCGGATCACGTGCACCGACGCACATCCGGAGGTTCTCCCATGTCCCCTGGCGCCCGCTCCTGGGTCGTGCCCCTGGCCTGGACCGCCGTCCTGCTCGACGGGTTCGACCTGGTCGTGCTCGGCTCCGTGCTGCCCGTGCTGCTGCGCGACCACGTCTGGGGCCTGACGCCCGCGACGGCGTCGGTCGTCTCGACCGTCGGCCTGGCCGGGATGATGCTGGGCGGGCTCGCGATCGGCACCATCACCGACGTCATCGGCCGCCGGAAGTCGCTGCTCATCTCCGTGACGCTGTTCTCGCTGTGCACGCTGCTGTGCGCGTTCGCGCCGTCGACGTTCGTCTTCGGCCTCCTGCGGTTCGTCGCCGGGCTCGGTCTCGGCGGCTGCCTGCCGACGGCCATCACGCTGGTCACGGAGTACGCGCGCCACGGCAAGTCCGGCAGCGCGACGACCACCGTGATGACCGGCTACCACGTCGGCGCGGTGCTGACGGCGCTGCTCGGCATCGTGCTGATCTCGCCGCTGGGCTGGCGCGCGATGTTCGTCGCCGGCGCGCTGCCCGCGGCCGTGCTGATCCCGCTGATGCTGAAGTTCCTGCCGGAGTCGGAGTCGTTCCAGCGGGTCCGCGAGACCGAGCGATCGGCCGGGCACGCGGTGGCCGGCCTGTTCCGCGGCGGCCTGCTGCGCGCGACGATCGCGTTCTGGGTGACGTCGTTCATGGGCCTGCTGCTGGTGTACGGCCTGAACACCTGGCTGCCCGAGATCATGCGCCAGGCCGGGTACCCGCTCGGCGCGGCGCTGAGCCTGCTGCTGACGCTGAACGTCGGCGGCATCGTGGGCCTGCTCGTCGCGGGCCGGGTCGCCGACCGCGTCGGCATCCGCCCGTCGGCCATCGTCTGGTTCTGCTTGGGCGCGGTGTTCCTCGCGCTGCTGAGCGTGAAGCTGCCGGCGGTCGGGCTGTACGCGGCGGTGTTCCTGACCGGCTGCTTCGTGTTCAGCGCGCAGGTGCTGGTGTACGCCTACATCGGCCGCGTCTACCCGGACGCGATCCGCGCGACCGGCCTCGGCTGGTCCGCCGGTATCGGCCGGATCGGCGCGATCTCCGGCCCGCTCCTCGGCGGCGCGCTGCTGACCGCCGGGATCGCGTACCCGTGGGGCTTCTACGCGTTCGCCGCCGTCGGTGCGCTGGGCGCGGCGGCCGTGACGGTGGTCCGCCCCGGCCGCCGCTCTCCGACGACGACGAGCGCGCCGGACGTCGAATCCGCTCGGGTCGCGGAATCCCGCACTCGCGATCCCCTAACGCCGTGAGGGCCTTCCTTCACGGTGTCGCAGCTCGCGCCACTGCGCCCTCGGCGGATGCAGGGCGTCGTCGCTCTTCATCGGGGAGACCAGCGCGAACGGCCACACCTTGAGCGACAACGGCCGCTTGTACACGTACGAGAGCCATACAAGGATGATCACCGTCAGGCAGATGATTCCCGTGGACCACGGGTCCATACAAAATCCAGATCCCGGGCAACCGGTCCGAGGTGTCCAGCCGCCCCGGATGGGGTTGCTGCAGTGCGGATTTCCGTTCGGCCGGAGGCGTATCCGGTGTCCGCCGTCCCTCAAGACGCTCAGACCTCGGATGGCAAGTGACAAGATGCCAGACGGAGCGCCGTGGGAGCACCAGCTCCCGACCCTCAACCATCGAGGGCCCCGCGGCCAAGACTGCATTCTCGGTACTCGCGGGAGCTGTCGACGTGTCCGTTCTGCTTAAGCGAGGCTGCCGGTCGGCAGTGCGATCAGGATACAGCAGGTTTAGCACCAGGTCCCCGGCCTCGCTGTTGCGTCCGAAAGCCGGTAGCCGCGTCCGTGCGGGACGGACGGGCTACCGGCTCCGGGCCGGGTTCAGCCCAGCTCCTTCAGCTCCTGCTCGACCGCAGCCAGTTCCGCCTCGGAGCCCTGGACCTTCGGCCCCTTGAACCACTTCCGGGCCGAGACGACCCACCACAGGGCCGCGCCGCCGAGCACGACCAGGAACGCGATCGGGGTGTAGTTGAAGGAGTCCACCGTCACCGGCGACGCCTGCGGGAGCATGAACAGGAAGAAGATCAGCACGACCCAGATCGTCGCGATGATGCCCACCGGCTTGCCCCAGCGGCCGAGGTGCCACGGCCCGCGCTCGAAGTCGTCACCTTGCCGCACCCGCAGGAACACCGGGATCACGTACGCGACGTACAGGCCGACGACGGCGATGGACGTGACGGCGCTGTAGGCCGTGTAGCTCCACAAGTACGGCAGCGCCAGGAGCAGCGCGCCGCCGGCGCCGAGCCAGACGGCGTTGGTCGGCGTCTGCGTCCGCTTGTTGATCTTGTGCCAGAACTTCGACCCCGGGATCGCGCCGTCGCGGGCGAACGCGTAGATCATCCGCGAGTTCGCGGTCACCGACGCCATGCCGCAGAACAGCTGCGCGCCGATGCAGATCAGGAGGAGGAACTTGCCGGTGACCGCGCCCGTCGCGTCGATGAAGATCTGGGCGGGCGGGACACCGGTGGCGGAACCGACTTCACCGGCGTAGTCCTGGATCGCGAACGTCAGTCCGATCAGCAGGATCCACCCCGCGACGAGCGAGACGACGATCGACATCACGATGCCGCGCGGTCCGGCCGTCGCCGCGCTCTTCGTCTCCTCGGTCATGTGCGCCGACGCGTCGTAGCCGGTCAGCGTGTACTGCGCGACCAGCAACCCGAGCGCGAAGACGTAGAACGCCGAACCCCAGCCCGTCTGGTTCACGAAGCTGCCGAAGACGAACGACGCGTCCTGGTGCTTGGCCGGCACGAAGACCAGCACGCCGACGATCACCAGCACGCCGATGAGGTGCCACCACACGCTGACGTTGTTGAGGATCGCCACGATCCGGACGCCGAAGGTGTTCAGCAGGCCGTGCACCACGAGGATGATCGCGAGCAGCAGGATCGTGTGCCCGGGTGTCGCGCTGAAGCCCCACTGCAGGTCGAGGAACGCGTTGAGGAACAGCGCCGCGCCGAAGTCGATGCCCGCGGTGACCGCGATCTGGCCGACCAGGTTGAACCAGCCGGTGAACCACGACCACGCGGGGCCGTTCTTCCGCGCCAGCCTCGCCGCCCAGTAGTACAGGCCGCCCGCGGTCGGGTAGCTGGAGCAGACCTCGGCCATGCCGAGCCCGACCAGGATGACGAACACCCCGACCAGCGGCCAGCCCCAGATCATCGCGGCCGGCCCGCCCGTCTTCATGCCGAACCCGTAGAGGGTCAGGCAGCCGGAGAGGATCGAGATGATGGTGAACGAGACGGCGAAGTTCGAGAACCCCGACATCGTCCGCTTGAGCTCCTGCGCGTACCCCAGTTGATGGAGGCGCGCACTGTCTTCGTCGGCGTGGTCGGGGGTGGTCTGCTGGTCGGAAACGTCCATCGGGCACCTCTTGAAAGGTATGCGGCCAGACCAATGAATTCGCCGAAGGTAGCCCCGGTCCCGAGGGGTGTCAAGCCTTCGTCAAGAACTCGTCCAGCCGTCGCAGCAGGGGCCCGCCACCTCGGTGGTTGTTCGAGATCAGCGTCGCGGTGACGCCCGATGACGGCTGGTGCGAACTCCAGAACGTGACGCCGTGGTCGCCGCCGTCCAGGTGCACCACACCCGGGCGCGGCAGCCAGAAGCCGAGGCCGTACCCGTCCGCGTGCGGGCGCAGCATCCGGTCGATCCACTCGCGCGGCAGGATCCGGCCGTCGAGCAGGGCCGGCCAGAACTTCCGGACGTCGGCCGCGGTCGTGTAGGCGCCGCCGTCGCCGAAGCCCACGACGGGCAGGCTGAAAACGTTGGTGCGGCCGTCTTCCAGGTAGCCGGTGGCCGTCCGGGCGGGCAGCGCGTCCGAGCGGAGGAACGCCGTCCCGGTCATCCCGGCGGGCTCGGTCACGCGGCTCCGGACGAGCTCGGCGAAAGGTATGCCCGCGATCCGTTCGGCGATCAGGCTCAGTACCGCGAACGCGCCGTTGTTGTAGCGGAACTCGGTGCCGGGCGGGGACTTCTGCGTGAAGCCGTCGAGCGCGGCCAGGTAGTCGGCGGACGTCGCGAGCAGGGGAGTCGGCGGCGGGTCCTCCTCTTCGTCGCAGTAGTCGCCGATGCCGGAGGTGTGCGTCAGCAGGTGTTCGACGGTCGCGCGGTCGTCGATCAGCGGCAGGTCGTCGCCGAGGACCTCGCGGGCGGTGGTCGCCAGCTCCAGCCGTCCCTCGGCGACCAGGCCGACGACGACCAGGGCGGTGAACCCCTTGGTGCCACTGGCGATCGCGAACCGGGTGTCGACGGTGTTCTCGACGCCGTAGGCGATGTGCGCGTACCCGTGGGCCTGGGCGACGAGCGTCTCTTCGCCGCGGGTCACCAGGATCACGCCGGAAAAGCCGTCGAAAGCCGTGAAGGGCACGCTCATGGACCCAGCGTCCAGGAGCGTGCCCTTCACGGCAAAGCGATTACCGGCCCAGGAACGCGTGCAGCGACTCGAGGGCGGTGTCCGGCTGGTCGGCGAAGAAGCCGTCGACCCCGGCCGCGAGGAACGCGGCCTCCTCGGTGAAGACGTCACCGTAAGCGTCCGGCTCGGCCGACGAGCGCAGGTTCGCCGGCAGGAACGGGTTCTCGTTCCGGAACGTGTACGGCTGCACCTTCAGTCCCGCCTTGTGCGCGTCCGCGACGATCGCCGACGGCTTCGTCAGGGCGCCGGACGCGTCCAGCGGGATGATCTGGCCCTTGTCCGGCCCGAGGTACTTCGCGTACTTCGCGACGTCCTGCAGCCCCTTCGCCGAGACGATGTCCGCGTACGTCCGCTTGTCGCCCTTCGCGACGAAGTCCGCCGGAGCGCCCGAAGCCGACGTCAGCTGCAGCAACGGCGTCCGGACCTGCTTGTGCAGGTCGATCAGGTTCGACACCTCGAACGACTGGATGATCGCCGGCGCGTCCGGCCGGTCGAGGCCGTTGCGCTTGAGCGCCGCGACCAGCTTCGGCTCGGTCGGGTTGCCGATCGACTGGAAGAACGTCGAGTGCTTGACCTCGGGGTAGGTCCCGAGCGTCCGGTGCAGCTCCTTGCCGAGCCGCCTGGTCAGGTCGAGCACCTCTTGGAAGGTGGCGATCTGGTAGCGCCCGTTGTAGAGCGTGTTGTGCGGCCGGTTCGCCGGGATCCGCTCGACCGCGCGCAGCGTCTTCAGCTCGGCGAGCGTGAAGTCCTGGGTGAACCAGCCGGTCGTCGCGACGCCGTCGACCACCAGGGTCTTCTTGCGGTTCGCGAACTCCGGGTGCTTCGAGACGTCCGTGGTCCCGCTGATCTCCGGCTCGTGCCGGGCGACGAGCTGGCCGTCCTTGGTGGGGACGAGGTCGACGTCGACCCAGCTCACGCCCATGCGGTAGGCGAGCTCGTACGAGGCGAGGGTGTGCTCCGGCCGGTACCCGGGCGCGCCGCGGTGTCCGATGATCACGGGGTCATCGTGGCCCCGTCCGTGCGCGGCCGCATCGGCGGACCCGGTCTCGGCCGCGTTCGCCGAGCCGATCGCGAATCCGGTGACGCTCAGCAACGCCAGTCCGGCGAGTGTCAGGACGCCGACACGTTTGCGCTTCATCTGGTGACCTCTTTTCACACAGGGTTGACCCTGACTACCCCGCCACCCTCATGGCCGCAAGCGTCTCCCGGTGGTACCGGGGCGGTCAGCGCGGTAAACGACACGTGGACACCCGTCCCGGGGACGGCGAAATGTCCGGCGCGAATCCGGCCGGATACGCTGTGCGGCGTGCGCGTACTGGTAATCGGCTCCGGCGCCCGTGAGCATGCACTCGTCCTCGCGGCGTCCGGCGACCCCACGGTCACCGCCCTGGCCTGCGCGCCCGGCAATGCCGGGACGGCCGCCATGGCCGAGCAGCTCGGCGTCGAGGCGGCCGACCCGGAAGCGGTCGCGACGCTCGCGAAGAACTGGCAGGCCGACCTCGTCGTGGTCGGGCCCGAGGTCCCGCTCGTCGCCGGCGTCGCCGACGCCGTCCGCAAGGCGGGCATCGCCTGCTTCGGCCCCTCGGCCGCGGCGGCCCGCATCGAAGGCTCGAAGGCGTTCGCGAAGGACGTCATGGCGGCGGCCGATGTGCCGACCGCGCGCAGCGAGGTGGTCGACAACCCGGCCCGCCTCGACGCCGCGCTCGGCCGCTTCGGCCCGACCTGGGTGGTCAAGGACGACGGCCTCGCCGCCGGCAAGGGCGTCGTCGTCACGACCGACTACGACGTCGCCCGCAAGCACGCGATCATGCTGCTCGACGGCGGCCACCCGGTCCTCCTGGAGTCCTTTTTGGACGGTCCGGAGGTGTCGCTGTTCTGCTTCGTCGACGGCCACACCGTCGTCCCGCTGCTGCCCGCGCAGGACTTCAAGCGCGTCGGTGACGACGACGCCGGCCCGAACACCGGCGGCATGGGTGCCTACGCGCCGCTGCCCTGGGCGCCCGAGAACCTGGTCGACGAGCTGGTCGAGAAGGTCGTCCAGCCGGTCGCCGACGAGCTGGTCGCGCGCGACGCGTCGTTCTCCGGCCTGCTCTACGCCGGGCTCGCGATGACCTCCGACGGCCCGCAGGTCATCGAGTTCAACTGCCGCTTCGGCGACCCCGAGACGCAGGTCGTGCTGGCCCTGCTGCGCACCCCGATCGCCGGGTTGATGCACGCCACCGCCACCGGCAAGCTCGCCGAGCACCCGCCGCTGGAGTGGGCGGGCGGCGCCGCGGTCACCGTCGTGATCGCCGCCGACGGCTACCCGGGCAAGCCGCGCACCGGCGACGTCATCGGCGGTGCCGAGCTGGAGGGCGTGCTGCACGCGGGCACCCGCCGTCGCGACGACGGCGCCGTGGTCTCCTCCGGCGGCCGCGTGCTGTCGGTCGTCGGCACCGGCAAGACGCTCAAGTCGGCTCGCAAGCACGCGTACGAGACCGTCGACAAGGTCCACCTCGCGGGCTCGCACCACCGAACGGACATCGCGCTGAAAGCGGCGAACGGCGAGATCACCGCGCCGACGGCAAAACAGCGCGCCTGATCCGGGAACCGGCGGCCGACGATGTTCGTCCCATCTCAGCCTGCTGTCACACCCGGGTTGGTAGCCTCGGCGGGAGTCGGCCGGTCACTGTCCGTATGACGTCAGGGGAGCGCATGTCAGGACCCTCGTACGACCTCAGCTCGGCCGTCCCCGTGGCGCCGGCGGCCGCGGACGTCCTGGTCCACCCGGACAAGCTCCTGGACGTCGCCCGGATCGTCGAAGAGCAGGCGAACTCCCTCGAAGACCAGCTGCTGACCAAGCTCGGGCAGCTGCGGATCGACGCGCCGTCCGCCGACGTGATCAGCACCCAGTCGATCGACGCCTGGAACACCCTGATCGCCGACGGCGACCGCTCCTACGCGGGGCAGGTCCGCGAGTACGTCGCCGGCCTGAAGCGCCTGGTCTCGCAGCTGCGCGACGCCGCCAAGGACTACAAGGTCAGCGAAGACGAGAAGGCGGCGGTGTTCGGTGACCGCGGCAAGCACGGTGCGTAGCCGGAAGCTGCGCATCACCGGAGGCGTGCTCGCGACGGCGGCGCTCGCCGGCTGCTCGGCGGGCACCGACGGCACGCCCTACCCGATCGAGACGGCCGCGACCGCGGCGTCGCAGAGCGCCAAGGCGGCCCAGCTGCCGCAACGCCCGGCCGAGCTGCCCCTGCAAGGCGTCAACCTGTGCGAGGTCTTCCCGCAGGTGCAGCTCGACGCCATGAAGATCACCAGCACGCCCCGCGAAGCGCCGCCGGAAGACGGGCCGACGTGCGTGTTCGACGCGGACGGCGCCGAGCCCGTGCACGCCTACCACGTGCGCGCCGTGTCGGCGGACCTCGACGAGTGGATCACCGGGGCCCGCAAGAAGAACAGCATGACCACCGAGCCGAAGACCATCGGCGGTTACCCGGCGCTGACGAACTACCGCGCGGCCGGCGACCCCGCCGACTGCGAAGCGCTCGTCGGTGTCGCGAGGGGCCAGACGCTGGCCGTCCAGACCTTCGCCATCACCCGCGGCAAGTTCACGCAGCCGCAGCTGTGCGACCTGTCGGTGCGAGCCGCCGACATCGCGCTGCAGACCTTGAAAGCACGCAACTGAGGGAGGGCGCGTGGAATTCTCCGAGCTCGCGGCCGGGATCCAGAACCACCGGTTCGACGGCTGGACCAACACCGCGATCGCCGACCAGATCACGCGGATGGTCAACGGTGACGGCACCGGCAGCATCGGCACGGCCGTCGACGCGCTGAAAGCCGTCGCGACCGCTCTCGCCCACACCGACCAGACGCTGCGCGCGCAGCTGCTCAAGCTCGGCGTCGAATGGCAGAGCCAGGCCGGCGGCGCCGCCAGCCAGGTGCTCACCGAGCAGGCCGGGTTCTCCCAGGACGCGACGACGAAGGTCGCGCACGCCGCGGAGATGGTGTTCGAGCAGGGCGAGTCGTTCAACCGGACCAAGTACAAGCTCCCGGACGCCGAGACCGTCCGGAAGGGCGCGGGCGGCTACACGCTCACCGACGGCCTGCTGCTCAGCCTGATCGGCTTCGAGACCGACCACGCCCGGCAGGTCGAGGCCGCGAACGACGCCAAGGAACAGGCCAAGCAGGCGCTGAACGAGTACGCGCAGGAGAGCGGCACCAACCTGCTCTCGACGCAGTCGCTGTCCGACCCCGAGTCGCTCAAGCTGGCCGCCCCGGGCATCACGCCGGGCGTGCTGGACGTCGCGGGCGCCGCCGTCGCGGTGACGCCGGACGGCGGCGTGAAGCCGGCCTCGGACAAGGTCCGGTCGGTGCACGTCGACCCGCCGGTGGTGCAGCCGGTTTCGCACACCGTGCACGCCGACCCGCCGACCCCGGTCTACGGCGTCGCGGCGCAGCAACCGTCCCGGCCGCCCGCGCAGCCGCCGCGCCAGACCGGCAGCAGCGGGGGCACGGCTCCCGCGCAGCACACGACCCCGTCGTCGACGACCACGCCGGCCGGCGTCAGGCCGCCGACCTCGGCGCCCGGCCCCGGCTGGGTCAACGCGCCGGGCCGCGGCACGTCCTCCGGCGACTCCTCCCACTTCGCGCCCGGCCCGGCCGGCGGCGGAAGCGGCGAGCAGTTCGTGCCGCCGGGTGCGCCCGGCTCGCTGCCACCCGGCTCGTCACCGGCGACGGCACCGATCAAGTCGCTCGGCGGCGGCGGCGCGTCCGGCGCCGGCTCGACCGGCGTCGAGGGTGCGCTCGGCGGGACCAACCGCGGCCCCGACGGCCTGCTGGCCAAGGGCCGCACGGTCGGCGCGATGCCGCAGCCCCCGCTCCCACCCGGCCAGTTCACGGCCGAACGCGGCTTCACGGCGAAGCCCGGCGCGACGCCGGGCGAGATCGGCGCGGGCGCGGCGGCGGTCGGCGCGGGCGCGGCCGGTGGCGCGCTGAGCGGCGACAAGGAGCGCCTGCGGCGGGAGAAGGGCCAGGCGAAGGGCCCGGTGCGGCCGCTGCCGGTCGGCGAGCTGCCCGAGGAGGAGGCCGTCGCGCTGCGGAAGTCGGAGCAGATCAGCCCGAAGCAGCAGGCCGGCGAGTCGAAGTTCCTGTCCGAGGCGGCCCCGCAGGAGGACGACGCCGAGCACGTCCGCCGCTTCGGCGTTGACGACCAGGACCTGTTCGCCGACCAGCGGATGGTTTCCCCCGACGTGATCGGCGACCACGGCGGGGACGGGCGCTGACGTGTCGCTGGTGCTGTCCGCGCGGGAGTTCGACGTGCTCTGGGAGTCGTTGGACCTGCCGCGCAAGCACGTCGCGCTGGACGTGCCGAGCGAGGGAACCACTCGCGCCGAGCGGGCGCAGGTCGTGGAGGCGGCGTGGGCGTCGCTGAGCGAGCGGCGGCTGGCCCGCAACCGCCGGGTGTCGGGGGAGGTGGCGGACCAGCTGCACCTGCTGTCCCGCCCGCAGTCCGGCCTGGACGTGTGGGTGTGGGCCGAGCGCGAGATCCGCGGCCGCGCGGTGAGCACCCGCGGCCAGGCGGTGCTGGCGGTGGTGGACAACGGCGAGGTCTGGCTGATCCCGGCCACGGAGGACGGCCTCCCGGAGACGGCGGTCTCGGTGGCGGGAGACCTCGGACCGGGCATCGGCCAGACGGTGAGCATCCCGTATTCGGTCCTCCGCGAGGCCGACGCGGCCGCACGCGGCGACGCGAAGGGGCTGGTCACGGCGTTGGAGGATCGGGGCGTGGAGCTGTTCCTCGCTCAGGAGCTGTCGGGGATGCTGCTGGGCCAGGAGGCCAGGGGCCAGTTCGGCGCGGAACGCGTGGGCCGCGACGGAGTGGTCCACCGCGCGAGTCGGGTGGTGGCGTTCTTCGACACGGACGCGGGGCGATACCTGTTCCAGGTGGCGCGGGACCGCGACGGCCGCGAGTGGGCGACGGTGACCCCGGCGGACAACGCCCTGCTGGCGACGCGAATCCGGGAACTGATGGCGGAGGCCTGAGCCCCGCCGGGGGAACTTGGCCGGGATCGGTACGCGCGGTGCGCGGGAAGTCATAAAGTAAGCACGGGAACCGTCCCGGTCAGGACGACGTCTGACCCGGCGGATGCAAGTTTGCGAAGGGGATGACGAACCGTGCCTGTCTACGACGCCGACTCGATGGCCATCGCGGCCGGCCAGGTGGAGAAGCTGAAGGACGAGTTCGAAAAGTCCAAGCAGAAGGTCACCGGCCTGGACCACGAGCACGAAAGCCCCTTCGGCGGGATGGACGACAAAGGCGACGCGCACGGCGCGGTCGGCAAGTTCAAGGACGGCGTGCACAGCCAGTTCGACGCCGCGGGCAAGCACATGGAGGCGCTGGGGTTCGCCATGCGCAAGGCGGCAGGCCTGATCGCCGAGACCGACCAGGTCGGGGCGAGCGACCTCAAGCTGCACGTCGACAAGTGAACTGAGCAGGGGGCACCAGAGTGGGCTTGAACGGGGTCGGCGCCGGAACGCCGGACAATTGGGACGCCTTCATGAAGAAGGTCGATCAGGTCGAAAAGGTCGATCTGAACAAAATCTCCGCGGCGGCGGCGCAGTTCCGCGAGGCCGGAAAGAACGCGGGTGATCACAATGCGTCCCTGAAGTCTTCGACGGACGCGCTCAACGGTGGCGTGTGGGCCGGTCCGGCGGCGGAACAGTTCTTCACCTACGTCCGCCAGGTGCGCGACGCCGGTACCAAGGTGCAGACACACCTCGAGGACGTCGCGAAGGACCTCGACGGCCTCACGTCGACCCTCGAGCAGATCAAGAAGAACGTCGGGGACAAGCAGCTGGCCGCGGAGAAGGAAGTCAACGCGCGCAACGCCACGGCCGAGACCGCCATCAACAAGGCACTGGCCGACGCGAAGACCGCGCACGACGAGGGCAAGCCCGGCCCGAGCCCGACCGCCGCCGAGATCCTCGCCACGGCGAAGACCGACATCCACACCATCACCGCCGGCTTCGACGGTGACGTGACCGGTCTGCAGACCCAGGCCGACACCGCGATCAAGGCGTCGCAGACGCTGATGTCCCAGCAGATCGAGGGCGGCTACGACCAGGTCCCCCTGCCGAGCAGCACTCCGGCGGCTCCCAAGAGCACCGGCGGCATCCACAGCAACGGCTCCTCCCACCACGCCGGTGGCGGTGGCGGAGGAGGCGGCGGTGGTGGTGGCGGCGGAGGTGGCGGCCTCGGCCCCAGCGGCGGCCCGCCGTCGTCCCCGCCCCCGGGCAACGTCCAGCAGTGGATCCAGGAGGCCATCAAGGCGCTCCAGGCTGCTGGCGTGCCCGTCACGGACGCGGACATCCCCAACATCTGGGCGATCATCCAGCACGAGTCGGGCGGGAATCCCAATGCCATCAACAACTGGGATTCCAATGCCGCTGCCGGGCACCCGTCCAAGGGGCTCATGCAGTGCATCGACGGGACGTTCAACGCCCACAAGCTGCCCGGCCACGACAACATCTACAACCCGGTCGACAACATCATCGCGGGCGTCCGGTACTCCTTCGACCGCTACGGCGGCCTGGGCAACGTGCCGGGCATCAAGGCCATGGCCCACGGTGGTGCCTACCAGGGGTACTAGAACTAGCCTGGCCGCATGGCCGACCTCGAGGCGGGTCCCGCGCTGCGGGCCGGTGTGCCGCCCTTCCACGTCATGGACGTCCTTTCCGCGGCGGGTGCCCGGCAGCGCAGCCACGGCGATCTCGTGTCGCTCGCCGCCGGGCAGCCTTCCGTGCCCGCGCCGGAACCCGTTCTCGACGCCGCACGCGAAGCGCTCGGGAAAAGCACCCTCGGCTACACCGAACAGCTCGGCATCCCCGAGCTGCGGGACGCCGTCGCGGGGCACTACCGGCGGAAGTACCAGCTCGACGTCAGTGCGCGGGACGTCGTCATGACCACCGGGTCGTCCGGGGGCTTCCTGCTCGCCTTCCTCAGCGCCTTCGACCCCGGCGCCAAGGTCGCGATGGCGCGGCCCGGCTACCCCGCCTACCGCAACCTGCTGTCCGTCCTCGGCTGCGAGGTCGTCGAGTTCGCCACCACGGCCGAGACGAACTTCCAGCCGACCGTCGCCCTGCTCGACGAGCTCGGCCCGATCGACGGCCTGATCGTCGCCAGCCCGAGCAACCCGACCGGGACCGTGCTGCCGCCCGGGGAACTGGCCGCGATCACCGGCTGGTGCTCGTCGCACGGCGTGCAGCTGATCAGCGACGAGATCTACCACGGCATCTCCTACGGCGCCGAGCTCGACTGCGCGTGGCAGTTCGGCCGTGAGCCGCTCGTGCTCGGCAGCTTCTCGAAGTACTTCGCGATGACCGGCTGGCGGCTCGGCTGGATGCTCGTGCCGCAGCGCCTCCACCGCGCCGTCGACGTCCTGACCGGCAACTTCACCATCTGCCCGCCCGCGGTTTCGCAGTACGCGGCGCTCGCCGCCTTCACGCCGGAGGCGTACGCGGAGGCCGACGCGCACGTCGAGCACTACCGCGCCAACCGCGACCGGCTCTTCGCCGGCCTCAAGGGCATCGGCCTCGACAAGCTCGCCCCCGCCGACGGTGCCTTCTACGCCTATGCCGACGTCAGCGCGTACACCCAGGACAGTCTGAGCTGGTGCCAGCGGCTGCTCGCCGACACGGGTCTCGCCATCACGCCCGGCGTCGACTTCGACCCGGTCGACGGCGGCAAGTACGTGCGGTTTTCCTTCGCCGGGAGCGCCGAGGACATCGACGAGGGCGTCCGGCGGCTGGGTGCGTGGCTGGGCCAGGGGGAACCCTGATTCATCCCTGAACGTTGGCTCGCCGAGGGGAGTTTCCCCGGCCGGGGTGCCAGAGTGGAGGCATCGGGCCGCCAGCGGCCACGGGAGCAATCGGAGGAAGCCATGTTCTGGAAGATCGTCGGCGGCCTGATCGTCGCCTGGGTGGCGTTCATGGTGCTGGGCGCCGTGATCGGCTTCGTGTTCAAGGCCGTCCTGTGGATCGCCATCATCGGCGGCATCGCGTTCCTCGGCGCCGCCGGCTACCGCGCGATCAGCGGTGGCAAGAAGGACCCGCGCCGCATCAACCGCTACTGAGACTTCAGGGGATCCGCGCCACGCCGCACAGCGACGTCCAGTTGACGGGCGTCAGCGGCGCCAGGCGCGGCCCGTCCGGCCACCACAGGTGCGGCGCCGTGACCCCGGGCTCGAGCAGGTCGAGGCCGTCGAAGAACGACGTGATCTCGGCCCGCGTGCGGTAGCGCGTGTCGAGCCCGGTGCCGCTGTACCTCTTCTGCAGGGCCGTCGCGACGTCCGCCGCGGCGGAGCCGTCGTCCGGGTTGTGCTGGTGGAGCAGGACCAGGTACGACCCCGGCGCCAGCGCGCCGACGTAGGACTTGACCACCTGCCGCGCCTGCTCCAGGTCCGTGATGTGGTGGACGATCGCGCACAGCACGAGCCCGACGGGCCGGTCGAAGTCGAGGAACCGCCCGACGTCCGCGAGTGTTTCGCCGGACCGCAGCAGATCGCTGCCCGAGATGTGCGTGAAGTCGTTGTCGACGAGCAACGCGCGGTTGTGCGCCTGCACGACCGGGTCGTTGTCGACGTAGACGACGTGCGCCTCGGGGTTGTACCGCTGCGCCACCTGGTGGGTGTTCTCCACCGTCGGGAAGCCCGAGCCGAGGTCGAGGAACTGGTCGACGCCGAGGCGTTCGGTCAGGTACCGCACGGCGCGGACGAGCCACTGCCGCACTTCCCGCGCCATCGCCGGCGACTCCGGTGCGACCGCCAGGATCTCCCGCAGCACCGCGCGGTCGGCCTCGTAGTTGTCCTGGCCGCCCATCAGCGCGTCGAAGACACGCGCGATGTTCGGCCGGTCGAAGTCGACGCGGGCCGGCGGGAGTTCGGTCGTCATGGCGGCCTACCGGTGTCGGGGTCCGTGCAGCCTAGGTCACCGGCGATCACCGCCGGTAGGCGGACGTGCGGTGCGGGTGAGGTCAGTCCAGCCAGGCCTGGGCGGCGTCGGCGCCGTTCCACACCTGCGCCTTGAGCCCCACCGCCCGTGCGCCGTCCACATTGGACGGACGGTCGTCGAAGAACAGGCAGTCGACGGGCTCCGCGCCCAGCTCGTCGAGCAGCAGCCGGAAGATCTTCGCGTCCGGCTTGACGCATCGGACGTCGCCCGAGAAGAGCGTCACGCGGAAGTGGCGGGCCCAGTCCTGCCCGCGGACCCACTCGCCGAACACGACCGGGGCGTTCGACAGCAGCGCCAGCGACGCACCGGCCTCGGAGAGCGCTTCGACCAGCGCCTGCGAAGACGGCTCGAGGTGAGCCCAGCCTTCGACGTCGATGCGGGTCAGCTCGGCCGACAGTGTTTCGTCGACGGACACGCCCAGCGCCTTGCCGACCGCCTGCCAGTACTCGAGCGGCGTGCTCCCGGCGTCGTAGGGAATCCGGTAGTCCCAGTACGCCTTCTCGAACTCCGGCAGCGGCGCGCCCATCGCCGCGGCCATGTCCGGGCGCGCCAGGCTCGGCTTGCTCAGCACGTCGCCGTAGTCGAACACGATCCAGTTCACAGTGCCCCCAGTACTCATCGAGCGCCGGTCTTGATGCGGCGCAAGGCTTCTTCGACGTCGGTCGCGCTCAGGTCCCGGTGCGTGACGAACCGGACCTTGCCCGCCATCGGCACCGCGCGGATGCCGAGCGAGTCGAGCCAGGCCAGCGCGGTCGGGATGTCGGGTACCTCGGCGAGCACGATGTTGGTGTCCGGCACGTTCGTCGCCCAGCCGTACTCGGTCAGGCCTTCGGCCAGGCGCTGGGCGTTCTCGTGCGAGTCGGCCAGCTCGGGGATGCGGTCCAGCGCGACCAGGCAGGCCGCGGCCAGGACGCCACCCTGCCGGACGCCGCCGCCGAGCATCTGCCGCATCCGGCGGGCCCGCTCGACGAACGCGACGCTGCCCGCGACGACCGAGCCGACCGGCGCGCCGAGGCCCTTGCTGAAGCAGGCCGACACGGTGTCGACGCCGACGGTGAGCGCGGCGGGCGGCACCTCCAGCGCGACCGCGGCCTGCCACAGCCGGGCGCCGTCGAGGTGCACGGTCAGGCCGGCTTCCTTCGCGACGGACAGCAGCTGGGCGTGCTCGTCGGGCGGGGTCACCGCGCCGCCGGCCGCGTTGTGCGTGTTCTCGAGGCAGAGCAGCGATGTCCGTAATGTGAAGTACGGCCCGGGTTGCCCGATCGCGGCCGCGAGGGTGTCCGGCGAAGGGCGGCCCGGGCCGCCGTCGTGCTCCAGGACGTCCGGCATCCCGCCGGCCAGCCACGCCGCCGAGCCGAGCTCGTTGGACAGCACGTGCGCGCCGCGCGTCGCGAGGAACCGGTCGCCGCGCTGCAGGTGGAGGCTCAGCGCGACGAGGTTCGCCATGGTCCCGCTCGGCACCCACAGCGCGGCCGGCATGCCCAGGACGTGCGCGGCGCGTTCCTCCAGCGCCTGGACCGTCGGGTCGCGCTCGAGGACGTTGTCCCCGACCTCGGCGGACGCCATCGCCGCGCGCATCGTTTCATCCGGACGGGTGACGGTGTCGGAACGGAAGTCCAGCGGCGGCAGCGTGAAGGTCACAGAGCGATCACATCACACCCACCGGATGAGGATCAATGAGCCCTCGGGTGGTGGGACCTGCTCGGTCCGTGCAACCGTGGACGCCCCTGATTCCGTCCTACCCACCGACGACAACAGAGCGGAGCACGACTGCGCGTGGACCAGCGCGACGAGGAGGAGTTCGCGGAGTACTTCGCCGCCAGGCGGGACGCCGTGCGCCGGACCGCGTACATGCTCTGCGGCGACTGGCACCGGGCGGACGACCTCGCGCAGACGGCGTTCGTCGCGCTGCACCGGAGGTGGAAGAAGATCAGGGATCGCGCGGCGACCGACGCGTACGTCCGCACGACGCTCGTGCGGGCGTCGATCGACGAATCGCGGCGTCCGTGGCGGCGTGAGTGGCAGACCGAGACGCTGCCCGAGCCCGCCGACGACTCGCCCGGCCTCGACGACCTCGTCGCGACCAGGGAAGACCTGCTCACGGCGTTGAAGGAGGTGCCGCCCAAGCAGCGGGCGGTGCTGGTCCTGCGGTACTTCGAAGGGCTGGACGTGACCAGCGCGGCGAAGGAACTGGGCTGCAGCGAAGGCAACGTGAAGAGCCAGACCGCGCGCGGGCTGGCGAACCTCAAGCAGGTACTGGAACGGGAGGTGGGGACCAATGGATGAGCAGGAGCTGCGCTCGTTGTTCTCCGCCGCGCCGCCGGACGCGCCCGAGCCGACCTTCAGCCAGGACGACGTCGTCCGCGAATCCCGCCGCCAGACCGTGCGGCGCCGGAACCGGATCACCGCCGGGATGAGCGCCGCGGCGCTGGTGATCGTCGGGTTCGGTGCGTACGGGGTGCTGTCCGGGGGTACCCCCGAGACGCTGACGTCCGCCGACAACGGCGCCATGGCGTCGCAATCCGGACCGGGATCGGGGCAACCCGGCTTGAGCCCGGCACGTCCTGAAATCGGTGGGGAGTCACCGAACTTCTCGTCCGAACCACCTCGGCAGGGAGGTGACCAGGGCGGGAAGACCGGCCAGCTGGCCGAAGGCGCCTCCGGGTGCGAACAGGTGGACGGGGAGCTCGCCATTGCCCTCGCTGGCGAGCTCCCCGGCCACGTCGCCGGTACCCCGGCCGTGCCGGGCGGCGCCTGTTCGACGGCGTCGCGCTCCGCCGGGTTCCCGGTTCCGGGCGGCGAGGTGTCCGCGGCGGTGTACCCGAAGGGCATTTCCGTGGTCTTCAAGTCCCAGCCGGCCGGCGCGGTCACGGTCCAGGTGGCCACCGCGTCCGGTGGGTCGTTGGTGCTGGTGAGCGTGCCTTCGTCCGGGGTGACGGCGCCCTACGCGGGCCAGGTGCGGGCGTTCGCGCTCGCTCTCGCGCCCCGCTTCTGAGCCCGGGGTCGCCCGGTTGGCAGAATGACCGGTCATGACCGCTGCGACCACCCCGAAAGGGGAACGACGGCGCGCCGCGCTCGTCGAGGCCGCCGCGAAGCTGCTCGTCGAGGGCGGGTTCGACGCCGTCCGGCACCGGGCGGTGGCCGAGCGCGCGGGCTTGCCGCTCGCCTCGACGACGTACTACTTCGACTCGCTGGAAGACCTGGTCACGGCGGCCGTCGAGCACCATTCGAACGCCGAGCTGGACGCGGGCCGCCGCCGGCTGGACGAGCTGGCGACCCGCAACCGGGGCGCGCAGGCCACCGTCGACCTGGTGCTGGAGATGCTGCTCGGGCCGGAGACCGACGACCCGGAGGCCGACGCCGAGGCGGTGCTCCTGCGCTATGAACGCCTGG
Source organism: Amycolatopsis sp. NPDC005961 (assembly GCF_040629235.1). Lineage (NCBI taxonomy): Bacteria > Bacillati > Actinomycetota > Actinomycetes > Pseudonocardiales > Pseudonocardiaceae > Amycolatopsis > Amycolatopsis sp. NPDC005961. The sequence continues at coordinate 95,497 of NZ_JBEXVF010000004.1, forward strand.
TCGCGACCGGTCGCCGCCCGTACCTGCGGCCGTTGATGCGGACGCTGTCGGCCCAGCTCGACGAGCTGCTGACGGAGATCTTCGCGCGCTCCGGCACGCCGGTGCCCGCTGCCGAACTCGAACGGCTGGTCGCCCTGGTCGACGGCGCCGTCGTCAACGCACTGATCGCGGTCGACCCGGCCCCGCGGGCGGCGGCGTCCCGGATGCTGCGGAACGCACTCGACGGCTCCTGACCATTACTGTCGTGCAGGTGGATCTGAACCTGCTGACCGCACTGGACGCGCTGCTGGAGGAGAACTCCGTGCAGGCGGCCGCCGACCGGCTGCACCTCACCCCGCCCGCGATGAGCCGCACGCTTGCCCGGATCCGGGCGACGACCGGGGACGACATCCTGGTGCGCACCGGCCGGACGATGACCCCGACGCCCCGCGCGCTGGCGATGCGCGACGAGGTGCGGACGCTGGTGGCCCGCGCGAACCGGGTGCTGGCGCCGGCCCGCACGGTGGACCCGGCGACGTTGCGCCGCACGTTCACCATCCAGGGCCACGACGTGCTGCTGGCCGCGCTGTTCCCGGCGTTGCTGCGGACGGCGTCGGCGGAAGCGCCCGGGCTGGGGCTGCGGTTGCTGGCGGAGGCGCCGGTGGACACGCCCGACCTGGCGCGGGGGCACGTGGATCTGGAGCTCGGGGCGACGGTGCCGGCGTCGCCGGAGATCAGCCACGAGGTCGTCGGCGAGGACCGGCTGGTGCTGGTCACGCGCGCCGGGCGCGAGCTGGACATCGAGGAGTTCGCGGCGGCGGAGCACGTGATCGTGTCGCGGCGCGGCCGGCTGCGCGACGGCGTCGACAAGGTGCTGGCCGAGCTGGGGTTGCGCCGCCGGGTGGTGGCGGCGCTCCCGACGGCGGCCCTGGCGTTGCAGGCGATCGTGCACAGCGACGTCGTGGCGGTGCTGGCGGAGCGGTTCACGGCCCAGGCCCGCGCCGACGTCGGCTTGAGCGCGGTGGAACTGCCGTTCGACCCGCCCCACGCACCGGTGGTGCTGAGCTGGCACAGCCGCTACGACACCGACCCGGCCCACGAATGGCTGCGCGCCCATTGCCGCGCCGCGGTGACCGACGTACTGGCCGGATCCGCCGCGGGCGTCGTGAGTGAGAAACAGGGTTAGAACACGGTTTCTCACTCACGACCTCACTTGGCCAGCGCTACCAGTACTTCGCCGCGGGGGCCGGTTTCGGCCGCGTCGAGCATGGCCGCGGCCACCGTCGCGTGGCTGATCATCGGCGGGAACAGCTTGCGGGGCAAGGAGTCGAGCCGCACGCTTTGCCGAGCCGGGCTGATCGGGCCGCTCTTCATCGGGCCCACGTGGACCACCGTGCCGCCCATGCCGAGGATCGCCGTGTCCGCGGCCACCTTGTCCGGGACCTCGGCCTTCAGGAGCCGCGCCACCAACGTCCGGGACAGCCAGCCCGCCGCCTCCGCAGACGGTCCGGTCCCGAGCGCGCCGACCGACACCGCCCGCGCCGGTCCCGCGGCCACCACCGCGCGAGCGCCCGCGGTCAGCACGCCGGGTGGGTCGCCCTTCCGCAGTCCCAGTGCGTCGAGCACGATTTCGCTGCCCCGCAACGCTTCCGCGATCCCCGCGGCGTCGTGGACGTCGGCGGCGACCGTGGTCAGCCGCTCGGTGGACGACGGCGGCGGGTTCCGGCTGACGGCCACCACCTCGTGTCCGCGCTCGAGCGCCTGCCGCACCAGTTCGCTGCCCACCGCGCCCGACGCGCCGAGCACCGCCACCCGGCTCACTTCGGCACCGCCAGCGCCGCGGCGTGCAAACCCGGTGCGGCGACGAGGATGTCGGCCGAGTTGACGTCCCAAGGGGAGCCCGTGAGGTCGGTGACGACCGCGCCCGCTTCCGCGGCGAGCAGGGCGCCGGCCGCGCTGCCGGGCAGGTCCGGTTCGTACTGCCAGAAGACGTCGTACTGCCCGGCGGCGAGGCCCAGCAAGGGAAACGTCGTCGGAATCGTGTTGCGCACCAGCAATGCCTTCGAGGCCATGGCCACGAACGCGTCCGCGAACCGCGTGTAGACCTCGGGAGAGCTGCCGGCCTGGCTCGCCGTCACCGCCGCGTCCGCGAGATCGGTCTTGGCCGAGACGTGCAGCCGCTGCCCGTTGAGGAAGGCGCCTTCGCCGCGCACCGCCGTGTAGGTCAGATCGCCGATCGGCTGGCGGACGACGGTCAGCTCCGGCTGCCCGTCCGTGACCAGCGTGATCGTCACGCCCCACTCCGGCAGGCCGTGCACGTGGTTGACCGCGCCCTCGGTGCCGTCGACCACCCACCACCGCCCGGCCGGCACGACCCGGCCGGTCTCGTCTTCGTCCCACCAGCCCACCTCCGGCGCCACGCCGTCGAGGGCCTCGCGCACGATCGCCGTCGAGGTCGCTTCGAGGCGGGTGCCGAGCTCGTACATCGCCGCCCGGTCCGCCGGCCGGCGCGCCGGGTCGAACGCGACCAGCAAAGCCTGTCCGGCCTTCTCGGCCGCTTGAACCGCTGCTTCCAGAACGTTGGTCATGCACCCATTACGGCACGGACCAAAGCCTGACTCCAGTGCAATCTTCTCAATCGACGAGTTACCGTCATGCACTTGAGCTAGGACTTGCGCTGCGCCTTCGCCAGGTCGTCGCGGGACTTCGTGACGAGCGCGAGCATCGCCTGCTCGGCCGCCACGGGGTCGCCGGCCACGATCGCGTCGAACACCTTGCGGTGGCTCGGCACCGGGTCCTCCGCCGCCGACGCGCCGTGCACCAGCTTGTCGCGCTCGGCCAGCCCGATCGCGATGACGCGTTCCATCCGCATCAGGAAGTTGTTGTGGGTGGCGGTCATCAGCCGCCGGTGGAACGCGAGGTCGGCCTGGACGCTCGCCTCCGCGTCATCGGCCGCGGCCATGTCGGCCAGCGCCTCCCGCAGCGAATCGAGGTCTTCCTCCGACGCGCGTTCGGCCGCGATCCGCGCCGCCGCGGGCTCGACGACCGTGCGGACCTCGGTCAGCTCGTCGAGCAGGCCCGGGTCGTCGGCGGCCGCGGTCTGCCAGCGCATGACGTCGGCGTCGAGCATGTTCCACTTCTCGCGCGGCTGGACGAACGTGCCGCGCTTCTGCCGGGCGTCGATCATCCCCTTCGCGGCCAGCACCTTCAGCGCCTCGCGCAGCGCGGTCAGGCTGATGTCGAGCTCTTCGCGCAGGGCCGGCAGGTCCAGGACGGTGCCCTCGCCCCACTCGTCGGAGAGGATCCGGCTGGCCAGTGCCTCCACGGTCTGGCCGTGCAACCCGCGTGGCCGGTGTTCGGTCAATGGAGGGGCCCTCTCGACTGGTGGTTCGTGGTCGGGCCATCCTACGCTGCGACTGAAGTCGTCATAAATTATGAATACATCTTGACACCGGCGGCGCCCGGTTGCACTCTTTGGCAGCAGTCAAGCCCGAGCGGGCACCAAGACAAAGGGGTCACGACATGACGAGTGCAGGCCTGTCCCGCCGTCGTTTCCTGCGCAACACCGGCCTGGCCGGGCTGGGCGCCATCGGCTCGGGCAGCTTCCTCGCCGCCTGCGCCACCTCAGCGAACTCCGGCCCGGTCAAGCAGGCCGCCGGCGCGGTCACCGTCCAGTCGAACCTGTCCTCGCCCGAGGCGAAGAAGGCGATCGAAGCGCTGGCCCAGGCGTTCGGCGCGAAGGGCGGCACGACGGCGACGGTCAACACCGTCGCGTCGGAGACCTTCCGCACCCAGCTGCCCAGCTACCTCACCGCGGCCACCCCGCCCGACACCTACACGTGGTACCCGGGTTCGCTGCTGTCCGGCTACGCGCGCAAGGGCCTGCTGCTCGATGTCGGCGACGTCTGGCAGACCATGGGCGACTACAGCGCCGCGTTCCGCACGCTCTCCGGCGACGGCGCCGGCCACCAGGTCTTCGTCCCCACGTCCTACTACTGGTGGGGCTTCTTCTACCGGAAGTCCAACTTCGCGAAGTGGGGCGTGCGGCCGCCGACGAACTGGAGCGAGTTCCTCGCGCTGTGCGAAACCTTGAAAGGCAAGGGAATCGCGCCGATCGGGCTCGGCGCGGGCGGCACCACGCCGTGGACCGCGTCCGCCTGGTTCGACTACCTGAACATCCGGATCAACGGCGCGCCCTTCCACCGCGAACTGCTCGCGGGCAAGCAGCGCTTCGACGACCCGCGCGTCAAGAAGATCTTCGACCCGTGGCGCCAGGCCCTGCCGTACTTCGACCCGAACGGCACCGCGATCGCGTTCCAGGACGCCACCACCGTGCTGCTGCAGGGCCGCACCGGCATGGTCCTGACCGGCACGTTCTTCGCCGACGCCGCCCCGAAGGACGCGCTCGACGACCTCGACTTCTTCCAGTTCCCGATCCTCGACCCGGCCGTGCCGGTGGCCGAGGAGGGCCCGACCGACGGCTTCTTCGCCAGCGCGCGCACCCCGCACGTCGCCGAGGTCAAGGAGTGGTTCAAGTACGTCGCCACGGCCGAGGCGCAGGAGCTCTACATCAAGAACTCCTCCGGCACGGTCCTGCCGACCAACCCGAAGGCCAAGGACAACGGCACGCCGCTGGTCCAAAAGGGACGGAAGCTGCTCACCGACGCCAAGGAGATCACGCAGTTCTTCAACCGCGACTCCTCCGACGCGCTGCAGCCGACCGCCGACGCCGCGCTGATCCGGTTCATCCAGAAGCCGAACGAGCTCGACTCGATCCTGAGCGACTGGCAGACCGCCGCGCAGAAGGTCTGGCAGTCCTGAGATGGCGGTGCTGACCGCTGATCGGCCGAAGACCGCGGCACGGACCCCGAAGCGCCGTCGCCGGGTCTCGCCCGTGCTGCTGGCGTTCGTCCTGGTGCCGCTGGTCGTCGAGGGATTCTGGGTGTTCTGGCCGGCGCTGCAGGGGTTCTACCTGGCGATGACGAACTGGGACGGCGTCTCGGCGCCCACGTTCGTCGGCCTGGGCAACTTCGCCGAGATGTTCTCCGACGACATCTTCAAGACCGCCGCGCTCGACACGGTGATCTGGCTCGTGCTCTTCGGTGGCCTCTCGGCGGTCGGAGGGCTCGCGCTGGCGGCGTTGCTGCAGAAGGAACGCCGTGGCGTCGGGTTCTACCGGGCCGCGCTGTTCACGCCGGTGGTGTTCTCGCTGGTCGCGACGTCGCTGATCTGGCAGGTGATCTACCAGCCGGACGGCGTCTTCAACAAGGTGCTCGGCGCGATCGGGCTCGGCAGCTGGCAGCACGCGTGGCTCGCCGACCCGAAGACGGCGCTGTACGCGGTGCTCGTGCCGGCGCTGTGGCGGCAGCTCGGCTACGTGATGGTGCTGTACCTGGCCGGCCTCAAGGGCATCGACCCGGCGCTGTACGAAGCGGCCAAGCTGGACGGCGCGACCGCGTGGCAACAGTTCCGCAACGTCACCTGGCCGCAGCTGCGCAGCGTCAACTCGGTGGTCCTGTCGGTGATCATCATCGACTCGCTGCGGTCGTTCGACGTCATCTGGTCCATGACGAAGGGCGGGCCGTACCACTCGTCCGAGGTGCTCAGCACGTACATGTACGCGACGGCGTTCCAGTCGCTGCGCCTCGGCTACGCGTCCGCGCTGGCCGTGGTGATCTTCGTACTGGCGTTCGGCGTGATCGTGACCTACCTCGTGCGCGCGTTCCGGGAGGACTCGTGAGGAGAACGCGGACCTTCGGGTTCCACCTCCTATCCGGCGGGCTGGCGGTGTTGTGGCTGCTGCCGATCGTGCTGGTCCTGACGACGAGCGTCCGGACGTTCTCCGACATCGCGTCGAACGGGCTGGGCGCGCTGCCCGCGTCGTTCTCGCTCGACGGGTTCGGGCAGGCGTGGGGCGAGGGCGGCGGCGGGCACGCGATGCTGAACAGCCTGCTCGTCACGATCCCGACGGTGCTGCTGGCGCTGCTGCTCAGCTCGGCGGCGGCGTTCGCGCTGAGCCGGTACGAGATCCCGTTCCGCCGCACGATCATTCTCGTGATGCTGGCGGGAAACCTGCTCCCGCCGCAGATCCTGCTGGTGCCGGTGGCGAAGCTGGCCGAGCTGCTGGGCATCTACGACACGTTGACGGCGCTGATCGTCGTGCAGGTCGGGTTCGGGCTCGGCTTCTACACGTTCGTGCTGCAGGGGTTCATGCGGTCGATCCCCGGTGAGATCCAGCAGGCCGCGCTGATCGACGGCGCCGGCGTCGCGCAGATCTTCTGGCGGATCATCCTGCCGATGACCCGCCCGGCGCTGGCCGCGCTCGGCGCGCTGGCGTTCACCTGGACGTTCAACGACCTGCTGTGGTCGATCACCGTGCTGCGCACCGGAACGGTGATGCCGGTGACGCCGGCGCTGCTCGGCCTGCAGGGCCAGTACGTGTCCAACTGGAACGTGATCGCCGCGGGTTCGGTGATCGCCGCCGTGCCGACGGTCGCGGTGTTCCTGCGGTTCCAGAAGCACTTCATCTCGGGGCTCGCGATCGGGGCGATCAAGTGACGTGGACCGTGTCCATGAAGACGACTTCGTACACCGTGGCGCTGGACCCCACTGAGCGCTGGCTTGAGCTGGTGGCCTGGGGTCCACACGGGATCGAGGACGGGCCGTCGGTGTTCACGAACGCGGGCTCGGTGCACTTCATCACCGAGGCCGACGCGGCGCCGGTGGAGTACGCGCCGCTGGGGCTGCGCCCGTTCTCGGGCGCGGACGTCGCGGTGCGGGGCGGTTCGTGGTGGCGGTTCGACGGCGCTTCTTCTGCCGCCGACCTGCGGCTGGCCTTCGTGGACGAGGTTTCCGGGCTGCGCGCGGTGCTCTGCTACCGGCCGGTGCCCGAGACGGACGTGCTCACCCGGTGGGTCGAATTCGAGAACACGGGCTCGTCGACCCTGGAGTTCGACCGGCTGGGCTCGGCGGGCGTGTGCGTGCCGACGGTGTCCGGCGCCCGGCTGACGTACTTGACCGGCCAGTGGTCGCGGGAGTTCACGCGCCAGTCGCTGAGGCTGCCCGCGGGCGGGTTCCGGATGGAGAGCCGCTTCGGCGTCCCGGGGCACGCGCACGTCCCGTGGCTGGCGGTGCAGGACTCGTCCGGTGGACCGGCTTTCGGCGTTTCGCTGGAATGGCCCGGATCGTGGTCGATCGAGGCGGACGTGGAGCCTTCGGGGCTGACGCGCGTCCGGGCCGGCCGGCTGCCTTCACCGGGCCCGGTGCGCCTGGAGCCCGGTGGCGCCTTATCGACTCCGGCCGTCGCGTTGGCGTCCAGTGTGGACGGTCTGGCCGGGCTGGCGTCCGTGTGGCACGACTACGACCGCGTGCTGGCGGGCTCCCGTCGGCGGCGCCCGCGTCCGGTGCTCTACAACTCGTGGGAAGCGACCGGCTTCGACGTCCGGAGCGACGGCCAGCTGGAGCTGGCGAAACGGGCGGCCGACCTCGGCATCGAGCTGTTCGTGGTCGACGACGGCTGGTTCACCGGCCGCGACGACGACACCGGCGGTCTCGGTGACTGGACCCCGGCGGATTCGGATTTCGGCGACTTCGTCGAGTCGGTGCGGGACCTGGGCCTGGAGTTCGGCCTGTGGGTCGAGCCGGAGGCGGTCAGCCCGAAGTCGCAGCTCTACGCGGAGCACCCCGACTGGGTGTACCGGATCGACGGCCGTCCGCTCACGTTGATCCGCAACCAGCTGCTGCTGGACCTGGGGCTGCCCGACGTCGTCGCGTTCGTGAAGTCCACTTTGGACACACTGTTGTCGGCGTACCCGATCTCGTACCTGAAGTGGGACATGAACCGCCCCCCGACGGAACGCGGCCGCCCGGGCTCGCCTTTCGCCGACCTGGACGCCGAGCACGTGGCGGGCTACCTGTCCGTGCTGGATCACCTGCGTGCCGAGCATCCCCACGTGACGATCGAGGCGTGCGCGGGCGGCGGCGGCCGGACGGACCTGGCAACGGTGGCCCGCACGGACGTGGTGTGGCCGAGCGACAACACCGGCCCCCTGGACCGGCTGGCGATCCAGGACGGGTTCCTGCTGATGCACGCGCCGCACCTGATGAGTTCATGGGTGACGGACGCGCCGGGCGTGTTCGACCCCCGCCCCCGGTCACTGCGGTTCCGCTTCGTGACGGCGATGGCCGGGGTACTGGGCATCGGCGCGGACCTGTCGCGGTGGACGCCCGCCCAGCACGCGGAGGCGGCGTCCCTGATCGCGGTGTACAAGTCGATCCGCTCGGTTATCCACCACGGCGTCGCCCGGGTGCTGGCCGGTCCGTCGGAGCCGACGGCGGCCACGCAGTACACGTCCGAGGACGGCGACACGGTCGTCGTGCTGGCGTGGAGCACCGGGCCGTTGACCGGCGCGCCGCTGGTGCCGGGCCGGTCGTCGCGGGTGCGCCTCTCCGTACCGGATGCGTCCTATGTGGACCACCTGGGCACCCGGTACTCGGGTGCGCACCTGAGGTACGCGGGCCTGCCCTTCGACTGGACCGCCGACCACGACGCCGACGTCGTGATCCTCCGGCGGGAGCGGTCGTAGCTCGTTGATGGTGCCTGGTCACAGCAACCCGGCTTGGTGAAGCTTCAGCACGACACCTGCCACGCCAGGGGCGGCGCCGATCAGCAGCATTCGCAAAACGCGTACGGCACGGTCAGCGCGCCGATGGTTGCGGTCGAGTACGGCGACCACGACGACGAAAGAGATCAGTAGCAATACGTAGCCGGCCGTCGCCGCGATGAGCCACTCCCGCATCGCACACCTTCCTCACCTGAAAGATCAAGTGAGGCGCAACCTTCGGGGCCCGCTTCGCTTCATACCGCGCGTCGGCCGAAAAAGCAACGCCGACGCACCAGTGCTTCAACGCGCCGAAAGGGCGTCTGACCTGCAGTTCAGTGCCGATTCGAGGACATCTAGTGCACCGAAATGGCGGGGAGGTTGCGGGGATACTGGTCCAACCATCAGGGTAGTGACACCGGCAGCACGAACGTCGGCGATCCGGTCGGGTAGTACTTCAGGTCCGCCTCGCCCGACGCGGTCAGCGTGAACGCCGTGATCGCGTCCTCCGATTGCGCCGCCACGTAACACGTCCCGTCCACCAGGGCGAAGTGGCGGGGGTTCGCGCCGCACGGCTGGTCCGCCACCGCCAGGGTGTCGTCCAGGGCGAACTCCGTCACGCAGTCCGGGCCGCGGTTCGACACGTACATCCGCGCGTCCGCCAGCTCCAGGTGGGCCACCAGGTTGGGCGTCACCGACGAAAGCGTCGACGGGGTCACCGACACCACCGAGAACGCCCCCGGCGACGTCTCGCGGACCGTCACCACGGTCCCGGCCAGCTCGCCGACGACGTACGCCAGGTCGGTACCCGGCCGCCGGACCAGCTGGCGGGGGCCCGTGCCCGCCGGCAGCGAAGACACCGCGAGCAGCTCCAAAGACCCCGAAGCGGACAGCGTGTAGCTGCGGATCTCGTCCGTGCCCAGGTCGACCGCGCTCACGATCGACCCGTCGGCCGACGGGACCGCCATGTGGACGTGCGCCGCCTCCTGGCGGTCGGCGTCCGGACCGCTCCCGCTGTGCTGGGCCAGCGCCGTCCGGGAGACCAAAGCGCCCGACGGCGACAGGGAGAACACCGCCAGGCTGCCGCCGGTGTAGTTGGCGCACAGCAGGAACCGGCCGTCCGGGGTCACCGCCAGGTGACACGGGTGCGCGCCACCCGTCGCCAAGCTGCCCAGCACCGACAACGCGCCGGAAGCCGAAAGCGCCAGCGCCGTCACGGAGCCGGTGGAAGTCTCGTTCGCCGCGTACAGCACCGGCAACGACGGGTGCCGCACCAGCCACGACGGCGACTCGAGCGGCAGCGAAGCGATCTCGGTCAAGTCCCCGGAAGAGGAACGCGAGAACGTCGTGATCCCCGTGCCGTTCCCCGCGTCGCCGGTGTAGCACCCGACGAAGACCAGCTCAGCCATGCGCGCTCCTCAACAGCGTCTCGACGCGGGCGGCGATCTCCGCGGTGGTGCCGCGGGTCAGCGCCGAGCCGACCCCGCACGCCACCGCGCCCGCTGCCAGCCAGCCTGGCACGTCCGCCGGTCCGATGCCGCCGGTGGGCACCAGTGGCGCCTGCGGCAGCGCCGCCCGCACGTCCGACACCCACGAAGGACCCCAAGAAGAAGCCGGGAAAACCTTGACCGCGTCGGCGCCTTCTTCCAGCGCCCGCACGATTTCGGTCACCGAACCCGCGCCGGGGAACGCCGCCGCGCCGTACCGGTGAGCGGTACGGATCACCGCCGCGTCGACCGACGGCGACACGAGGAACCGGGCGCCCGCGCGGATCGCCAGCACCGCCGACGCCTCGTCGAGGACCGTGCCGGCGCCGATCGTCGCGTCCGGGTAGGCCGCGGACAGCCCCGAGATCGCGTTCAGCGCTCCCGGGTTCGTCAGCGGCAGCTCGACCGACCGCAGCCCGGCTTCCAGGATCGCGCGGGCCGCGGCCACCGCCGACTCCGCGTCGTGCGTCCGGACGATGCCGATGACGCCTTGGCGCAGTGCGTTCGCGGTGATCTCCCAGCGGTAGCTCATCGGGCCAGCCTACCCCGTGAAATCTTAATTTAGGATTTATTCTTGACGTGCCCCGACGCGTCCCGGCATGCTGCTCCCGGCTCGCAGTTCACCGGAGAAAGGCGTCCGGCACATGCTCCTGAAGAGAACCCTCGCGGTGGTCGCCGCGATCGCCGCCACCTTCGCGGCGGTACCCGCGTACGCGACCCCGGCCGTGGACCAAGGCGCTCCCGACTACTACGACAGCGGGGTCGCGAAGACCCCGTACATGGGCTGGAACACCTACTACGGCCTGGGCGCGCCCAGCGAGGCGTCGGTGAAGTCCGTCGCGGACTTCCTCGTCTCCAGCGGCCTGCGCGACGCCGGCTACCGCTACGTCTGGATCGACGGCGGCTGGACCGCCCCCGACCCGCGTGACGCACAGGGGAACCTCCACGAGGACACCGCGAAGTTCCCGAGTGGACTGTCCTCTTTGGTCGACTACCTGCACGGCAAGAGCCTCAAGGCCGGCATCTACACCGACGCGGGCGCCTCCGACGGCAAGAACTGCGCAGCCGGCTCCGGCGGGTACTACGAGCAGGACACCAAGCGCTTCGCGAGCTGGAAGTTCGACGCCGTCAAGGTCGACTTCCTCTGCGGCATCGCCCAGAACCTCAAGCCCGCCGAAGCGTTCACGCAGTTCAGTCAGGCCCTCGCCAAGGCGGGCCGTCCGATGGTGCTCAACGTCTGCAACCCGGTCACCGACGAGTGGGGCACCCCGCACGGGCCCGACCAGGTCGCCGGCATCGCCTACAGCTACGGCCCGCTCGTCGCCGACTCCTGGCGCACCAGCACCGACATCGCGTTCGGCACGCCGTACGAGGGCATCTGGAAAGACGTCCTGCGCAACATGGACGCCAACGCCGCGCACCCCGAGGCGAACGGGCCGGGCCACTACAACGACCCCGACTACCTCATCCCGATGCGCAAGACCGAGCAGGGCACCTACGAGCTGAACGAGGAGGAGTCGACCACCCAGTTCGTCATGTGGGCGGAGATGGCCTCCCCGCTGATCCTCGGCTCCGACCCGCGCACGCTGCCCGCGTCGATGCTCAAGACGCTGAAGAACCCGGAGATCGTCGGCGTCAACCAGGACCGCCTCGCCGTCCAGGGCGTCCGCGTCGCGACCAGCGGCAGCACCGACACCTACAGCAAGGTCCTCTCCCACGACGGCGACCGGGCGGTCGTCCTGCTCAACCGCGGTGAGACGCCGACGCAGATGACGCTGAACTTCGCCGACGCCGGGCTCGAGGGGCGAGTGTCCATTCGCGACCTCCGCGCCCGCGCCGACCGCGGCAGCGCCACCGGCTCGTACTCGGTCACGGTCCCCGCGCACGGCACCGCGTTCCTGCGCCTGCACGGCACCGACCTCGTCCCGGGCGACGACCTCGGCGGCAACGCGTCCGCCAGCCCGGCGATCGTCCGCACCGGCGGCAAGACCGTGACGTTCTTCCGCGACCAGGGCGGCTCCCTGCAGGTCAAGGGCCTCGACGGGCCGCGTGAGGTCGGCGGCAGGTTCCTCGGCCAGCCGTCCGCGGTCGCCTCCGAGGGCAAGATCGACGTCTACGTCCGCGGCCTCGACAACGCTCTCTACCAGCGCAGCTACACGAAGAAGTGGGGCGACTGGAAGCGGCTCGGCGGCACGCTCACCGACTCGCCGTCCGTCACCACCGAAGGAACCGTTTTCGCGAGAGGCGCCGACGGCCAGGTCTGGCAGCGGACCAGCGCCGGTCAGTGGTCCGGTCTCGGCGCGCCCGGCGGCAAGCCGATCTACGGCCGTCCCGGCGCGGCGACGTCGACGAGCGGCACGGTCGTCGCGGTCCGCACGGCCGACGACAGCGTCTGGGTGCGCACGAAGACCGGCGGCACCTGGTCGGACTGGACGCCCATCGGCGGCACGGTCAGCAGCAGCCCGACGCTCGTCGCGGCCGGCGCGAAGGTCGCGCTCACCGCGTCCGCGAGCGACTACTCGCTGTGGGCCAACGAGTGGTCCGGTTCGTGGGCCGGCTGGTTCAAGCGGCCGGACTACCCGAGCGGGAGCATCGTGGGAACCCTCGGCGCGGCGTCCGACGGCGCGTCGCTGTGGTTCGCCGCCCGCGGGCCGGACGACCATGTCCACGTAGCCAAGTTCTAGGAACAGGAGAGGCGATGTCCACGCGTACCGCGGTGGTGACCGGAGCGGCGTCCGGGATCGGGCTGGCGACGGCCCGGAAGCTGCTCGACGACGGCTACCGCGTGCTGGGCGTGGACATCGCCGAACTCCCCGACGGCGTCACGCCGATCCGGGGATCGGTCGGCGACGAAACGACCTGGGCGGGCATCGGTGAGGTGGACGCCCTGGTCAGCAACGCCTACATGCCGAGCACCGGGCCGCTGCACGAGATCGATCTCGCCGAGTGGCAGCGGCAGCTCGACGTCAACCTGACCGGCACGTACCTCGCCCTGAAGGCCTGCCTGCCCTCTCTGCGAAAGACGGGCGGCGCGGTCGTGCTGGTTTCGTCGGTGCACGCGCACTTCGGCCTGCCGGGGCATCCCGCGTACGCCGCGAGCAAGGGCGCGCTGGTCGCGCTGGCCCGGCAGCTCGCCGTCGAATACGCCCCGGACGTGCGGGTCAACTCCGTGCTGCCGGGGCCGGTGCTCACCGAGGCCTGGAACCGCATTTCGCCCGAGGACCGCGAACGCAGCGCGCGGGCGACGCCGGCCGGGCGCCTCGGCGACCCGGCGGAGGTCGCGAACGTGATCGCCTTCCTGCTCTCGGACGCCGCGTCGTTCGTCACCGGAGCCGAGTTGACCGTCGACGGCGGCTGGTCCGCCGCCAAGGATTCCGCGTAGATGGGGGACACGGGTGAAGATCACCGGGGTTGAAACGTTTCTGGTCGCGCCGCGCTGGCTGTTCCTCAAGGTCAGCACGGACGAGGGCATCAGCGGCTGGGGTGAGCCCGTGGTCGAGGGCCGCGCGGAGACCGTGCGCGCGGCCGTGCACGAGCTGTCCGAGCTGCTGATCGGCCAGGACCCGCTGCGCATCGAGGACCACTGGCAGGTGCTGCGCCGCGGCGGCTTCTACCGCGGCGGGCCGGTGCTCTCCAGCGCGCTCGCCGGGTTCGACCACGCGCTGTGGGACATCGCCGGCAAGATCCGCAACGCGCCGGTGCACGAGCTGCTCGGCGGCCCGGTCCGCGACCGCATCCGGGTGTACAGCTGGGTCGGCGGCGACCGGCCGTCCGGCATCCGCGAGGCCGTGTCCGCGCAGGTCGAGGCGGGGTTCACGGCGGTGAAGATGAACGTCGCCGGCCCGTTGACCGCGATCGCGTCGCCCGCCGAGGCGGATGCCGCGGTAGCCCGGGCCTGGGAGGCCCGGGAGGTGCTCGGCCCGCACCGCGACCTCGCGATCGACTTCCACGGCCGCGTCTCGCCCGCGATGGCACGGCGGCTGGTGAAGCTGCTCGAAGACGTCCAGCCGATGTTCGTCGAGGAGCCGGTGCTGCCGGAGACCCAGGGCGACGCGCTGCGCTCGGTCGTCGAGGCTTCGACCGTGCCGATCGCGGTCGGCGAGCGGCTCTACTCGCGCTGGGAGTTCAAGCCGGTGCTCGACGCGGGCGTGGCGGTGGTCCAGCCCGACCCGTCGCACGCCGGCGGCATCTCCGAGCTGCGGCGGATCGGCGCGCTCGCCGAGATGTACGGCGCTTCGCTCGCGCCGCACTGCCCGCTGGGGCCGATCTCGCTGGCCGCGTCGATGCAGGTCGCGTTCGCGACGCCGAACTTCCTGATCCAGGAACAGAGCGTCGGCATGCACTACCACGAGGGTCACGAGCACGCGTACCTCACGGATCCGTCCGTCTTCGCCTTCCAGGACGGCTACGCGGCCCGCCCGCTCGGGCCCGGTCTCGGCATCGAGGTCGACGAAGCGGCCGTCCGCCGCGCCGACGAGGTCGGGCACGCCTGGCGCTCCCCGGTGTGGCGCCACGAAGACGGCGGTCTCGCCGAATGGTGACCTGGCTCGACCGCGGCGACCTGCGGCTCGGCCTGGTCCCGGAGCTCGGCGGCCGGCTGCTGTCGGTGCGCTACCGCGGCGTCGAGTTGCTGTGGCGCAACGCCGATCTGCTCGGCGACGACCTGCTCGCGGACTACGCGCCGAACTCGGGGCGGATGGGCGACTGGGTCAACTACGGCGGCGACAAGACGTGGCCCGCGCCCCAGGGCTGGTCCGGCCCGGACGAGTGGGCGGGCCCGCCCGACCCGGTCCTCGACTCCGGCCCGTACGCCGCCGTGCTGGACGGCGACACGGTGACCATGACCAGCGCGCCGGACCCGCGCACCGGCCTGCGCTTCACCCGCGCGGTCACGATCCTCGACGACGGCTACCGGCTGGACCTGCGCGCGGAGAACGTGTCGGAGCGGGTGGTGCGCTGGGCGCTGTGGAACGTGACCCAGCTGCCCGGCGGCGGGGCGGTCACCGCGGGACTCCGGCGGCCCGACGTGGTCGCGCTGGTCGCCGGGACCGGCACGCCGGAGTACACAGTGGACGGTGATCGGCTGGTCGTGCCGCCCCAGGACGTCGTCGGCAAGCTCGGCGTGCCGGGGACCGCGGGCTGGGTGACCTACGGCGCCTTGACGCTCTCCTTCGACGTCGACCCCGCGGGCGAGTACCCGGACCAGGGCTCGCCGCTGGAGATCTGGCTGGAGCACCCGCTCCCGGAGCCGCTCGCGGAGCTGGGTGACCTGGATCCGCCCGCGCGGATCGTCGAGCTGGAGGTGCTCGGCCCGCTGACCGTGCTCGCCCCGGGTGCTGCGATGAGCCTGACCTGCACAGGTATCGTGAGGGCGTGACGGACAAGCCCCGCATTCCGAACGTGCTCGCCGCCCGCTACGCCTCGGCGGAGCTGGTCTCGCTCTGGTCGCCGGAGCACAAGGTCGTCCTGGAGCGGCAGCTCTGGCTCGCCGTCCTCAAGGCGCAGAAGGACCTCGGCGTCGAGGTGCCCGACGGCGTCGTCGAGGCCTACGAGCGCGTCATCGACGAGGTCGACCTCGAGTCGATCGCCGCCCGGGAGCGGGTCACCCGGCACGACGTCAAGGCGCGGATCGAGGAGTTCAGCGACCTCGCCGGCCAGGAGCACATCCACAAGGGCATGACCTCGCGCGACCTCACCGAGAACGTCGAGCAGCTGCAGCTGCTCCGTTCCCTCGAACTCGTGCGCACGCGCGTCGCCGCCGTGCTGGCGCGGCTGGCCGCCCTCGCCGTCGAGCACGCCGACACCGTCATGGCCGGCCGCTCGCACAACGTCGCCGCGCAGGCCACCACCCTCGGCAAGCGGTTCGCCACGGCGGCCGACGAGCTGCTCGTCGCCTTCGACCGGCTCGACAACCTCGTCGGGCGCTACCCGCTGCGCGGCATCAAGGGCCCGGTCGGCACCGCGCAGGACATGCTCGACCTGCTCGGCGACGAGTCCACTTTGGACCAGCTCGAAGACCGCGTCATGCAGCACCTCGGCTTTAACAAGAGATTCGTCAGCGTCGGCCAGGTGTACCCGCGCTCGCTCGACTTCGACGTGCTGTCCACTGTGGTCCAGCTCGCGGCGGCGCCGTCCAGCCTGGCCAAGACGATCCGGCTGATGGCCGGGCACGAGCTGGTCACCGAGGGCTTCAAGCCCGGCCAGGTCGGCTCGTCCGCCATGCCGCACAAGATGAACACCCGCTCGTGCGAGCGCGTGAACGGCCTCGCCGTCGTGCTGCGCGGCTACCTCTCCATGATCGGTGAGCTGGCCGGCGACCAGTGGAACGAGGGCGACGTCTCCGACTCGGTCGTCCGCCGCGTCGCGCTGCCGGACGCGTTCTTCGCGCTCGACGGCCTGCTGGAGACGTTCCTCACGGTGCTGGCCGAGTTCGGCGCCTTCCCGGCGGTGATCGAGCGTGAGCTTGATCGCTACCTCCCGTTCCTCACCACGACGAAGGTGCTCATGGCTTCGGTCCGCGCGGGCGTCGGACGTGAGACGGCCCACGAAGCCATCAAGGAGCACTCCGTCGCCGTCGCGCTGGAGATGCGGGAAGGCCGCGCCGTGAACGACCTCCTCGACCGCTTCGCCGCCGACGAGCGCATCCCGCTCGACCGCGGTGAGCTGGACAAGCTCCTCGCCGACCGCATTTCGTTCACCGGCACGGCCGGGCGTCAGGTCGAGCAGGTGGCCGAGCGCGTGGCCGAGGTGCTGCGGCGGTTCCCCGCGGCCGCGGGCTATGCGCCGCAACCGATCCTGTGAGCTGACGCACTCGTCCACGGAGTGGAACGAATCCCCGCAAACGGGCGGAATCCCTAATCTCGATCGCTGAACCCCGCCGTTCTTCGCGTGCCGATCGCACGCGTCCAACCCACGGAAGAAGCGATGAGATCCACGCTGTCGAAAATCGCCGCGGTCGTCACCGCGACCGCGCTGACGCTGACCCTGGCCGCGTGCGGCTCGGACGGCGGCTCGGCGACCACCCTGCGCGTCGGGACCCTGAGCGACGCACCGCCGTCGATCTACCTGGAAAACGGCCGGTTCACCGGCTACGACAACGAACTGCTGCGCGACATCGCGAAGCGTGAGGGGTTCGAGGTCGAGTTCGTCGGTACGGAGTTCTCCAGCCTGCTGGCCGGCGTCGCGACCGGCAAGTTCGACATCGGCAGCTCGACGATCTCCAGCACCGAGGCGCGCAAGAAGACGGTCGCGTTCTCCAACGGCTACAACACGGGCTTCACCACGATCGTCACGGTCAAGGGCGCGAACCTCAAGGACCCGGCGGCGTTCGCGGGCAAGCGCCTCGGCGTCGTCCAGGGGTCGGTGCAGGACGAGCTGGCCGGCAAGACCGCCGGCGCGCAGGTCGTCCGTTTCCCGGACTACAACGCGGGTTTCGCGCAGCTGAAGAACGGCACGCTCGACGGCTGGGTCGTCCCGCAGGACATCGGCCAGAAGTACCTTGACCAGAACCCGGCGGTCCCGCTGGAGCTCGGCTACACGGTGGAGGACAAGGACACGCCGTCGGCGTTCGCGGTCGCGAAGAACAATCCCGACCTGCTGAAGAAGCTCAACGACGGCCTGGCGAAGGCGATCGCGGACGGTTCGGTGGCCCGCATCTACGCCCAGTTCTACAAGACGACACCGTTGTCGAAGGAACTCCAGCCGGGCGGCCCCGGTCTGCTCGTGAAGAACCTGTAGTCCACAATGGACGACTTCGTCAACACCTTCCTGAACTGGGAGTACATCTCCCAAGTCCTGCCGGACCTGGTCAAGACCGGCCTGCTGAACACCCTCGTCCTGTCGGTGTCCTCGGCGCTGATCGGCACCGTGTTCGGCATGCTGCTGGCGGTCATGGGCCTGTCGGCCAAGTGGTGGCTGCGCTGGCCCGCGCGGATCTACACCGACGTCTTCCGCGGGCTGCCGGCCATCCTCACGATCCTCCTGATCGGCCAGGGACTCGGCACGCTCGCGCGGGACGTCGTCGGCACGAACCCGTACCCGATGGGCATCCTGGCGCTTTCCCTGATCGCGGCGGCCTACATCGGCGAGATCTTCCGGGCCGGCATCCAGAGCGTCGAGAAAGGACAGCTGGAGGCCGCCCGGGCGCTCGGGATGGGCTACGCGAAGTCGATGCTGCTGGTGATCATCCCGCAGGGGGTCCGGCGGGTGCTGCCAGCGCTGGTGAACCAGTTCATCGCGCTGGTCAAGGACTCCAGCCTCGTCTACGTGCTGGGCCTGCTGTCCGGGCAGCGCGAGCTGTTCCGGATCGGCCAGGACCTCGCGGCGACCACCGGCAACCTGTCGCCGCTGGTCGCCGCCGGGGTGTTCTTCCTGGTGATCACGGTTCCGCTGACGCACCTGGTGAACCACATCGACAAGAAGCTCCGGACCGGCCGCGAGGTGCGCGCCGGCGAGCCGGACGACGACCCGGTGGAGATCGGTCCCGGCGGGAGGGTGAGCACGTGGTGACCACGGCGGTGCGGTCGTCCAGCGTGGAGCTGCGCGACATCCACGTCAGCTTCGGCACGCTCGAAGTCCTGCGCGGGGTGGACCTGCGCGTCGAGAGCGGCAAGACGACCTGCGTGATCGGGCCGTCCGGCTCCGGCAAGTCGACGCTCCTGCGGTGCGTGAACCGCCTGCAGGAGCCCGACTCGGGCGACCTCCTGCTCGACGGCGAGTCCGTGATCGGGTCCGACCCGGACGTGCTGCGCCAGCGCGTCGGCATGGTGTTCCAGCACTTCAACCTCTTCGGCCACCGGAGCGTGCTGGACAACATCGTGCTGCCGCTGCGCAGCGTGAAGAAGCTGAGCAAGGAGGAGGCGTCGGCGATCGCCCGCGCGCGCCTCGCCGACGTCGGTCTCGCGGACAAGGCGCCGTACCGGCCGAGCGCGCTCTCGGGCGGTCAGCAGCAGCGCGTCGCCATCGCCAGGGCGCTGGCGATGGAGCCCGAGGTGATGCTCTTCGACGAGGCCACCAGCGCGCTCGACCCCGAGCTGGTCAAGGGCGTGCTGGACCTGATGGCGGGTCTGGCTTCGCGGGGACTGACCCTGATCGTCGTCACGCACGAGATGGGCTTCGCGCGCAGCGTCGCCGACGAGGTCGCGTTCATGGACGCCGGCCGCATCGTCGAGCAGGGCTCGCCGGCCCGGCTCTTCGACGACCCGCAGAGCCCCCGGCTGCGGCGGTTCCTGTCCCAGGTCCTGTAAAACGGCGCGCCGCCTCGCCGTGCTCGCAGGTAGCCTGCGGGCATGGCGAGGATCGCGCGGCTGACGTACTACCCGGTCAAGGGGTGTGCCGGCACTTCGGTGCCGTCCGCCGAGGTCGGGCCCGCCGGGCTGGCGCACGACCGGGTCTTCCAGGTCGTCGCGCCGGACGGCGACTTCCGCAGCCAGCGTCGCTACCCGATCCTCGCCTCGGTCCGGCCGCGCGTCGACGGCGGCAAGCTCGAACTCGCCGCGCCGGGCGTCGAAGACCTCGTCGTCGACATCCGGCGCGACGGCCCGCGGCACCCGGGCTCGACGTTCTCCTGGCACGGCACCGGCATCCACCAGGGCGAAGAGGCCGCGCAGTGGTTCTCGGACCTGCTCGGCCTGCCGTCGGTCCTGATCGGCGTCGCGCCGGACCACGAGCGCGTCACCGGCGGCGAGACGCCCGGCACGGCCGCGTTCGCCGACGGGCACGCGCTGCTCGTCGCGTCCGAGTCCTCTTTGGACGGCCTGAACGCGCGCATCCTCGAACGCGGCGCCGAACCCGTGCCGATGGACCGCTTCCGCCCCAACATCGTCATCTCCGGCTGGGTCGAGCCGCACACCGAGGACGAAGTCCGCGCGATGTCCGCCGGCACCGCGAAGTTCGGTTACGCCAAGCAATGCGTGCGCTGCACGGTGCCGATGGTCGACCAGGACACGGGCGAAAAGGCCGGCCCCGAGCCCATCCGCACGCTCGCGGGCTACCGGCGGCACCCGGACGGCGGCGTGATCTTCGGGATGAAGGCCGCGGTGCTGCGCCCGGGTCAGGTGGCGGTCGGCGACGAGGTGATCGTGCACTCCTGGGCCGGTCCGAGGCCCAGCACGGCGGCCGCGGAACCGCCGTTGACGGCGACGGCGAGCCGTCCGGCGGAGTCGGTGTAGAGCACGCTCGCGCCTGCCGGCACGTCGGCGAAGGTGCGGCCGATCTCGGTGGTCACCGCGACCCGCTCGCTGTGCACGGAAACCGCGCCGGACAGCCCCGACAGCTCCAGGTCCGCGGGGGTCGCGGCGAGCTGGACGTTGCCGAAGTGGTCGACCGTCAGCACCTCCGACACCAGCTTCCCGGGGAACGCCGCCACGAACGGCTCCGGCAGCTCGACCAGGGCGGACACCGGGTCACCGAAGTCCGACGCCGCGACACCCAGTGCGAGGTGCGCGGCCGCGGGCGCGAAGACGTCCCGGCCGTGGAACGTCGCCGAGGTCACCGGCAGCCGCAGCGACGGCTCCGCCAGCTCGTACGCGGCCTGGACGCCGCCCAGCGCGTGCGCGGCGGGCAGCAGGAGGCCGTTGTCCGGCCCGACCAGCAGCCCGCTCCCGGCGACGACGACCACGCCGAGCCGGGTCGTGCCGACGCCCGGGTCGACGACGGCGACGTGCACCGCCTCCGGCAGGAACGGCACCGTCTGGGCCAGCGCCATCGCCCCGTGCCGGACGTCCTGGGGCGGCACCTCGTGTGTGACGTCGAGCACCCGCACGGCGGGCGCCAGCCGCGCGATCACGCCGTGGCAGGCCGCCACGAAGCCGTCGCGCAGGCCGTAGTCGGTGGTCACCGAGATCCAGTCGTACGCCATGCCAGCATCATCCATGGTGGCGGAGGGTGCGCGTTAGGGTTCAGCGCGTGACACCCCTCCCCACCCCCGAGCGAGTCGCCACCGGCAAGGTCCGTGACCTGTACGCCGTGGGCGACGACCAGCTGCTGGTCGTCGCTTCCGACCGCATTTCCGCCTTCGAGCGCGTGTTCCCCACCGACGTTCCGGACAAGGGCCGGGTCCTCACCGCGATGAGCGTGTTCTGGTTCCGCGAGCTGGCCGACGTCCTCCCGAACCACCTGATCGCCCACGACGGGCCCGCCATCCCGGAGGCCTTCCGCGGGCGGGCGCTGCTGGTCGAGCGGCTCAAGATGCTGCCGGTGGAGGCCGTCGTCCGCGGCCACCTCGCCGGCCGGGGGTACGCGGAGTACCGGAAGTCCGGTTCGGTGTGCGGGATCGCGCTGCCGCCCGGGCTGGCCGAGTCCGCGCGGCTGCCGGAGCCGATCTTCACGCCGTCCACCAAGGCGCGTCCCGGCGAGATCGACGAACACCTCGACTTCGAGACGTTCGCGACGGTCCTCGGCCGCCCGCTCGCCGAGCGGGTCCGCGAGGCCTCGCTCGAGCTGTACCGCCGTGGTGCCGCCCGGGCCGCGGAGCAGGGCCTGCTGCTGGCCGACACGAAGTTCGAGTTCGGCGTCCGGCCGAACGGTGAGCTCGTGCTCGCGGACGAGCTGCTGACCCCGGACTCGGCGCGCTACTGGCTCGCCGACGGCCACCGCCCCGGCCGCCCGCGGCCGTCGTTCGACAAGCAGCACGTGCGCGACTGGCTGGTCGACCCGGCGTCCGGCTGGGACTGCGTGTCCGCGCTGCCGCCGTTGCCGCCCGAGGTGGTGACCGCCACGCGCAAGCGCTACCTCGAGGCATGCCGCCGCATCACCGGGCGTTCCCTGGCAGACTGGCTGCGTGATCCTGCTGATCTGCGGCAGCCTGCGGGCCGGCTCCGGCAATGCGGCGGTGCTGGGGACCGTGGCGACGCTCACCGCGAGCAAGACGTACACCGGTCTCGGCGATCTGCCGCACTTCAACCCGGATGACGACCGCGAGCCGCTGCACCCCGAGGTAGCGACGCTGCGGGCGGCGATCAAGGAAGCGGACGCGGTCCTGATCTGCACACCGGAGTACGCGGGCGGCCTGCCGGGCTCGTTCAAGAACCTCCTGGACTGGACGGTCGGCGGCGGCGAGATCTACGGCAAGCCGGTGTCGTGGATCAACGCGTCCTCGGTGGCGGCGCCGACGGGCGGCCGCGACGCGCACGACTCGCTGCGGAAGGTCCTGACGTACGCGGGCGCGAAGATCGTCGACGACGCGTGCGCGCGCATCCCGGTGTCGCGCGCCGACGTCGCCGACGGTCAGGTCGCCGACCCGGATCTGCGCGGGCGGATCGCGGTGGCGGTCCAGCGGCTGCGGGAAGGCATCTGACCCTTCCGGCAACCGACGTCCGGCCGTTCTGCGCAGTTCACGGCGACGTCAGACGCGTGCGTCCCAATGGTGGCGTGGAAGCTCGCTTGCTGGTTTCGCTGTCGGGAATCACCCCGCGCACGCTGCACCGGTGCGCCGACCTCGCGGCCGAGCTCGACCGCCGCAAAGTCCCGCTTTCGGTGCTCTACGCCGCCCGCACCGGCGGCGGCCCGGTGACGGAGTGGGTGCGCACGCGCGCCCGGGCCGGCGATTCCGTGCTGCTGCACGGGTACGACCACACCGTCACGCCCACGCACCGCACGGTGTACCTGGGCAAGAAGGCGGAGTTCGCGACGCTGCCGGCCCACGAGGCGCGGCTGCGGCTGATCGCCGCGAAGGCGGCGCTGGACAGCAACGGTCTGGCTGTCGACGGCTTCGCACCGCCGCGGTGGATCGCCTCCCAGGGCACGCTGCAGGCGCTGGCGGAGCACGGGTTCCGCCTGTGCGCGGACCTCGGCGCGGTGCGCGACCTGGTCACGGGCGAGGTGCGCCGGGCCCGCGTGAATGAGTTCACGAGCCAGTCGCACCGCACGGAAACGGTGCGCTGCTTCGCACTGGTGCTGGCAGCGGCGCGCGCGGCCCGCCGGGGCGGACTGGTCCGGCTGGGGGTGGACGCCACGGACCTCACCCGCCCCGGCCTCCGCCAGGCCCTGCTCGACGCCGTGGACGTGGCGTTGGAGAACCGGGCCTTCGGAGCGACCTACGGCTCGCTGCGCGCGATCGCGGCCTAGAACTTCGCCGGCTCGGCTCGCTCCAGCACCTTGACCTCGGTGCCTTCCGGCGCGAGGTTGCCGAACAAGCCGTAGTGCAGAGCCGGGTTGGCCAGCACGGCTTCGTGGATCGGCACGGCGACCCGCGGTGCCACGGCCCGCAGGTAGTCGACCGCTTCGCCGGCCTTCAGCCACGGCGCGCCCGTCGGCAGGCCCAGCACGTCGATCTTCTGCTCGGGTACGAAGAACGAGTCGCCCGGGTGGAAGAACGCGCCGTCGTCGAAGACGTAGCCGATGTTCGGGATCACCGGGATGTCCGCGTGGATGACGGCGTGCTCGCCGCCGACCGCTTTGATCGAGGTGTCCCCGACGGCGAACGCGTCACCCACATTGGCGATGTCGAACGACAGTCCCAGCTTTTCGACCTCGGGAGCCGAGCCGGGGTCGACGATCAGCTTCGCGTCCGGGTTGGCCTCGAGGACCTTCGGCAGCCGGTCGACGTCCAGGTGGTCGAAGTGCTGGTGCGTGACCAGCACCGCGGACAGCTCCCGCTCACCCTCGAACCCGGTGGAGAACGCGCCGGGGTCGATCAGGATCCGCTCGGAGCCGGTCTCCAGCAGTATGCAGGCGTGTCCGAAATGGACGATACGCATCGATGTTCTCCTTCGCTGGTGGTCGATTCCAGCCTAGTCCCGGTCCACCAGCCGGTGCCGGATCTCGGCGAGGTCCTCGTGGGCGACCCCCGCGTCGAGGAGGTACCGCTCGACGTCCAAACCGTCGAGCGTGTCCCGGACGGCCGCCGCGGTCGTGGTGCCCCGCTCCGCGAGGACCGCCGCGATGACCGGCCCCTGGTCTTCGGCGCCCATCGCGGCGTACAGCGGTTTCACGGCTTCGGCGGACAGGTCGTAGTCCGCGGCGATGGCGTCGGGGGTGGCGTCCGCGAGCGCCAGGAGCAGGAGCGCGATCAGACCGGTCCGGTCGCGCCCGCCACCGCAGTGGAACAGGACGCCGCCGGGAGCGGACCGGGCGATCGCGATCATGACCGCGGCGCAGCGCTCGGCCTTCCGGTCGAGGAAGACGCGGTAGTAGAGCGGGGTGGCGTTCAGCCGCTCGCCGTTGACGTACC
Organism: Amycolatopsis sp. NPDC005961; assembly: GCF_040629235.1. NCBI lineage: Bacteria > Bacillati > Actinomycetota > Actinomycetes > Pseudonocardiales > Pseudonocardiaceae > Amycolatopsis > Amycolatopsis sp. NPDC005961. The sequence continues at coordinate 119,733 of NZ_JBEXVF010000004.1, forward strand.
GCCAGAACTCGAGGTCGTCGATGTCGTCGAGGGGAACCTCCACGCGGTCGATGCCCGGCGGGGTGGCCGGGCCGGTCGCGGCGGCGAACTGCGCGGAACCCGCCAGCGCCGTCGGGGCGTCCGCCGTCGGCCGGATCTCGTCCGGGTTGCGCAGGTCGATGACGGTCCGGACGCCGGACTCCCGCGCTTGAGCCCACCCGGCGTCGGTCACGAACCGGAGGTCCGCCGCCCGGAAGAAAGCCCCGTGGCGAGTCGTGCCGCCCGATCGCGTCGGCAAGCCACCGAGGTCCCGGGTGTTGTGGAAGCCTTCCCAAGCCACTGCTCTGCTCACCCGTCACAGTTTGCCGGTGAGCAGCGCGTCGCCCAGCTCGGTCCGCCGGTACAGCACCCGATGGCCGCGCCGCTCGGACGTCAGCAACCCCGCCCCGCGCAACGCGGTGAGGTGCGCCGAAACCGTCGCCGGCGCCAGGCCGTGGCGCCGGGCCAGCTCGGTCGTCGCCGCCGGGCGGTCGAGGGTGGTCAGCAGCAGCGCCCGCGTCCGGCCGAGGACCTCGACCAGCGGCTCCGGCGGCGTCGCGGACGACGTCCACAGCGCGGCCACGCCGCGAGCCGGGTAGAGCAGCGAGATCTGCCACGGCGGCACGGTCACCACGCCGACGTTCGGCCACGCGAACACCGCCGGGATCAGCAGCAGCCCGCGCGCGTCGATCTCCACCCGCTCGCGGGCCCGGAGGTCGACCAGGACCGACGTGTCCGACAGCCGCACGCGCGGGTGCAGGCCGGCCAGCATCGACGCGATCCCGCCGGAGCCCAGCTGCCGCGTCCGGTACGCGATGTCCGCCGCGAGCAGCTCGCGCAGGCGGGGCCACTCCGGCGCGAGCAGTGCGTCCCACACCGTTTCGAGCTGGTCGGCCAGCAGGTCGCGCGCCGTCGCCGGGTCGTCCGGCAGCAGCGAGAGGTCGGCGTCGACCATCCCCAGCTCCAGCGCGACCTGGTGCGGCGGCGTCGCCCGCACGGCCCGCAGCTGCGCCTCCGCCGTCGTCTCCGGGCCGTCGGGCGGCGGGCTCAGGAACTCGGTGATGTAGTGCCGCGCGCCCAGGACCGCGGCCAGCTCGGGCACGTCGGGAGCCGCGGACAGCCACGGCAGGTGCGCCGGGTGCCGCCGGACGCCGAGCAGCGTCTGGACGGCTCCCAGCACCTCCTCCAGCGGCGAGATCGCGAACCGGACGCGTTGCGCGCCCGCCGCCGTCAGGACCAGCTCGATCATCGCCGATTCGCTCTCACCCGAATCAGTGTGCACCGGAAGGGCGGCGAGTGAGCGTAGGACCATGTCGTTGTTCACCCATCGCGCCTACTGGCGCTGGTCGGCGGGCGTCCAGTTCGCCCGGCTCCCGGCGACCATGGCGCCGCTCGCGTTCACCCTGCTGACCACCGCGACGACCGGGTCCTACCGGCTCGGCGGCGTGCTGATGTCGGTCTACGTCGCGGCCGAGATGCTCTGCGCGGTGCCGGTCGGGCGGCTGCTCGACCGCGTCGGCCCTTCGCGAGGGCTGCCCGCGCTGCTGCTCCTGACCGCCGCCGGGTTCGCCGTCTTGACCGCGGCCGCCGCGGCGGCCGCACCCACCTCGGTGCTGCTCGCGATCGTCCTGCTGCCCGGCATCACAGGCGGGGCGTTGTCGGGCGGCTTCCGGACGCTGCTCGCGGACACGGTCGACGACGGGTTGCTTCCCCGCGCGGTTTCCGTCGACGCCATGATCCTCGACGGCGTGCTCGTCGGTGGCCCGGCGCTGGTCGCGCTGCTCGACCTGGCCGGCACGTTCGTGCCGTTGACCGCGATGGCCGCCGCCTGCGTGGCCTCCGCCTTGCTCGTCCCGCGTCGCGCGAGTTCCGTCGATCGGGGGGAAGCCGGAGACGATGGTCCGCCCGCGCGGCTGTTCGACTGCCTGCCCTGGCTCTGCTGCACCTTCACCATCGGGCTGCTGACGTCGTCGATCGAGGTCGCGCCGTTGCCGCTGGTCGAGCGCTTGGGTGCACCCGCGACGGCCGCGCCGGTGGTGATTGTCGTGCTGACCGGGACGAGCATCGCGGGCAGCGCGCTCTACGCGTGGCGGGGCAAGATCGGCGATCCGCGGCTGTTCCTCGGGGGGTTCGTCGTCGGCGGGCTGGGGCTCGCCGCGAACCTCGGCTGGCCGGGCTTGGTCGCGTCGGTGGGTTTGATCGGCGCGTGCGGCGGACCGCTGGTGGCCGCGACCTCGGTCAACCTGCAGCGCGTGCTGCCGAGGAATCGCAGGTCGGCGGGGTTCTCGCTGAGCTTCACGGTGCAAGCGGCCGGCTTCGGGCTGGGTTCGCTGGCCGTCGGCGTGCTGCCGTTGTGGCTCGCACCGTTGTTCGGTGTCTTTGCCGCGGCGATCGCGGGTGCAATGCTGGTGGCGAAGCCCGCGAGAGCTATTGGCACAGTGTCAGTAACGTCGTAACCTGGGCTGACCCGCGACCTCCAGGGAGACGCCGATGACTGCCGTCCAGCCGAAGCCGACGTCGGTCGGCGAGACCTTCGACTCGCTGAGCCCGGCGACCGACGAGGTGGTCGGAACCTACCCGGTGCACGACGCCGAGGACGTCCAGGCGGCCGTCGCGCGAGCGCGTGTCGCGGCGAAGTGGTGGGAGGACCTGGGCTTCGCCGGGCGCGCCGAGCGGCTGCGCGCCTGGAAGGGCGTGCTGACGCGCCGGCTCCCGCAGCTGTGCCAGGTCGTCCGCGACGAGACCGGCAAGCCGATCGCGGACGCGCAGCTCGAGAGCGTCCTGGCCATCGAGCACATCGCGTGGGCGGGCAAGCACGCGAAGAAGATCCTCGGCAAGCAGAAGCGCTCGGCCGGGCTGCTGATGTCGAACCAGGCGGCGACCGTCGAGTACCAGCCGCTGGGCGTGGTCGGCGTGATCGGCCCGTGGAACTACCCGGTGTTCACGCCGCTCGGTTCGATCGCGTACGCGCTCGCCGCGGGCAACGCCGTGGTGTTCAAGCCCAGCGAGTACACGCCCGGCGTCGGGAAGTGGCTGGTCGACGCGTTCGCCGAGGTCGTGCCCGAGCAGCCGGTGCTGCAGCTGATCACGGGCTTCGGCGAGACGGGCGCGGCGCTGGTCGGGGCGGGGGTCGACAAGATCGCGTTCACCGGCTCGACCGCCACGGGCAAGCGCATCATGGCCGCGGCGGCCGAGACGCTGACGCCGGTGGTCATCGAGGCCGGCGGCAAGGACCCGGTGCTGGTCGACGCGGACGCCGACCTCGACGCGGCGGCCGACGCGACGGTCTGGGGCGCGTTCTCCAACTCGGGCCAGACGTGCATCGGCGTCGAGCGGGTGTACGTCCACGAGAAGGTCCACGACGAGTTCGTCGCGAAGGTCGTCGAGAAGTCGAAGGACGTGCGCGCGGGCTCGGACGAGGCGGCGCAGTACGGCCCGGTGACGATGCCCTCGCAGCTGGGCGTGATCAAGCGCCACATCCAGGACGCGCTGGCCCGCGGCGGCAAGGCGGTCCTCGGCGGCGAGGAAGCGGTCGGCGACCGGTACGCCCAGCCGACGGTGCTGGTCGACGTCCCGGAGGACTCCGAGGCGGTCACCGAGGAGACGTTCGGCCCGACGGTGACGATCGCGAAGGTCCGCACCATGGACGAAGCGGTCGAGAAGGCGAACAACACGAAGTACGGCCTGGGCTCGACGGTCTTTTCGAAGTCCCGCGGGGTGGAGCTGGCGGAGAAGCTGCGCACCGGGATGACGTCGATCAACGCACCGCTGTCGTTTGCCGGAATCGCGTCGTTGCCCTTCGGCGGCGTGGGCGACTCGGGCTTCGGCCGCATCCACGGCCCGGAGGGGCTGCGCGAGTTCGCCCGCACGAAGGCGATCGCCCGCCAGCGCTTCACGGCGCCGTTGACGCTGACCTCGTTCACCCGCAAGCCTTCGACGGACGCGATGGTGGCCAAGCTGGTGACGATCCTGCACGGCAAGCGCTGAGCCGGTCCGGGGTTGTGGACAAGTCGCGTCCACAACCCCGGAACCGCCCGGAACTGTCGGTGGCCGCCGCTAAGCTGGATACCGGGGGCCGCGGCCACTGTCAGCAAGGCCGGGCACGCGACAAGCCGTCCCGCAGCCGTTCAGCGCCCCCGGATCAGATCCGCCGCCTTCTCCGCCACCATGATCGTCGGCGCGTTCGTGTTCCCCCGCGGCACCACGGGCATCACCGAAGCGTCGACCACCCGCAGCCCCTCGACGCCCTGAACCCGCAGCTGGGGATCGACCACCGACCCGATCGCGCACGTCCCGACCGGGTGGTAGAGCGTCTGCGTGTTCTCGCGGATGTGCTCGGCCAGCTCGGCGTCGGTCAGATCGTGCCGCGCGGGCAGGAACGGCTGGTCGAGGAACCGCTTCAGCGGCCCGGCGCGCCCGATCTCGATCAGCGCGCGCAGCCCGGCGATCATCCGGTCCATGTCCACGGATTCCGAGTAGTACGCCGGGTCGATTTCCGGCTTCCACGCCGGGTTCGCCGACTTCAGCCGCAGCCGGCCGCGGCTCGCGACGTCCACCAGCGTCGCCGCCGACGTGAACCCCGGGACCGTCGGCTCGCGCATGCCGTTGTCGTAGAACAGCGTCGGCGCGACGTGGATCTGCATGTCCGGCGCCGGCAGCCCGCCGGTGGTCGGGAAGAACGCGCCCGCTTCGCCGATGTTCGACGTCAGCGGCCCGCGCTTGGTCAGCTGGTAGCGGACGAGCCCGCGCGGTGTGGCCGCGTCGACCAGGTCGGTCGTGCCGCGCGTGGACCAGATGATCCCGCACGCCGGGTGGTCGTGGAGGTTCTCGCCGACACCGGGCAGCGCCGCGACGACGTCGATGCCGTGCTCGCGCAGGTGCTCGGCCGGCCCGACGCCGGAGAGCATCAGCAGCTGCGGCGAGTTGACCGCGCCACCGCTCAGCAGCACCTCGGTGGACGCATGCGCCGTGCGCTCCACGCCGTTGTCCAAATAGGACACACCGACCGCGCGCGTGCCCTCGAAGACGACGCGGGTCGCCGGCGCGCAGGTCTTCACCGTCAGGTTCGGCCGCTCCAGAGCGGGCCGCAGGTACGCGTCGGCGGTGGACCAGCGGCGGCCCTTCTTGCAGGTGACCTGGTAGACGCCGGCGCCTTCCTGGCTCTCGCCGTTGAAGTCGTCGGTGCGCTTGAGGCCCCACGCGACGGCCGAATCGACCCACGCCGTCGACAGCTCGTGGGTGAACCGGCGGTCTTCGACGTTCAGCGGGCCGTCGGTGCCGTGCAGCGGCCCGTCGAACCGCTGGTTGCCCTCGGCGCGCTTGAAGTACGGCAGGACGTCGTCCCAGCCCCAGCCTTCGGCGCCGTGGGAATCGCGCCAGCCGTCGTAGTCGGCGCGGTTGCCGCGGATGTAGATCATGGCGTTGATCGACGAGCAGCCGCCGAGCATCTTGCCGCGCGGCCAGTACGCGGTCTTGCCCGTGTGCTTCTGCTCGACGGTCTCGTAGTTCCAGTCCCACTTGGTCTTGAACAGCGAGGCGAACGCCGCGGGGATGTGGATTTCGTCCGCTGTGTCCTCGGCGCCCGCTTCGAGCAGCAGGACCTGGGCGGACGGGTCCTCGGTCAGCCGGTTCGCCAGGACGCAGCCCGCGCTCCCGGCGCCGACGATCACGTAGTCGTAGGAGTCCACGGTGCCTCCACAGCTGTTGGCGCGATGTCAACGACTCATCATGGCGCAGCGGCGCGCCGTCGGCCAGTCTAGTTTTCCCGGCGGCCCCCGCGGCCTGCCGAACTGGGTGAACTATGCTCGCGGGGTACCCACGACCTGCGTGAATAAGGAGCAGCCTGCCGTGGCCCGAGTCGTCGTCGACGTCATGCCCAAGCCCGAAATCCTCGACCCGCAGGGACAGGCCGCGCTCGGCGCCGCCGGCCGTCTCGGCTTCACCGGGATCAAGGAGATCCGTCAGGGCAAGCACTTCGAGATCGAGGTCGACGACACGGTCGACGACGCGACGCTCGAAAAGATCGCCGAGGGCTTCCTCGCGAACCCCGTCATCGAGCAGTGGACGATCACGCGGGTCGACGCGTGAGCGCGCGCATCGGCGTCATCACGTTCCCGGGCACGCTCGACGACGGCGACGCGGCCCGCGCGGTCCGCTACGCCGACGCGGAGGCGGTGCCCCTGTGGCACGCGGACGAAAACCTCCACAACGTCGACGCGGTGGTCGTCCCGGGCGGATTTTCCTACGGCGACTACCTGCGCGCGGGCGTGATCGCCCGGTTCGCGCCGGTGATGACGCCGGTGATCGAGGCGGCGCGCGCGGGCATGCCGGTGCTCGGCATCTGCAACGGGTTCCAGATCCTGTGCGAGGCGGGGCTGCTGCCCGGCGCGATGATCCGCAACCAGGGCCTGCACTTCATCTGCCGCGACCAGTGGCTGCGGGTGGAGAACACCGAGACGGCGTGGACGTCGCGCTACGAGCCCGGCGCCGAGATCCTCATCCCGATGAAGAACATCGACGGGTGCTACGTGGCCGAGCAGTCCACTTTGGACGAGCTGGAGGCTGAGGGGCGCGTGGTGTTCCGGTACGTCGGCGGCAACCCGAACGGCTCGCGCAACGACATCGCGGGGATCCGGTCCGAGAACGGCCGGGTCGTGGGCCTGATGCCGCACCCGGAGCACGCGATCGACGCGCTGACCGGGCCTTCGGACGACGGGCTCGGCATGTTCTACAGCGCGGTGGACGCGCTGATCAAGGCCTGAGGGCGGCCGCCGGGAAGTTTTCGGGCTTCCCGGCTGCGTGTCGTCCAGCCAAGTACGCGTGTCGTCCAGCCGGGTACGCGTGTCGTCCAGCTGGGTACGCGTGTCGTCCAGCCAAGTACGCGTGTCGACTGCTCAATCACGCGTGTCGGCTTCCTGATCACGGGTGACGACGGTTCGCGCTCCGCCGAAAGGGCCCGGAATCGCGGAGCCAACCGCGCGGAACGCGAGTTCGCTGCGTGGAGGGCGGCCCTCGGCCCCCGGTCACCAGTTTATCGAGCCCCACCGACAGTTCCGGGGTTGCGGACGCGAGTTGTCCACAGCCCCGGACTTTGTCAGCTCTTGCTCTGGTCGTTCGACAGCCACTTCTCCGGCCGCACCCGCACCAGCACCGACCGCTCCCCGAGCGCCGAGTCGACGTACGCCTTCGCCTGGTCCTCGGGCCAATACCGGCCCGCGATCCGCAACGCCTGCTCGCGCGTCGGGGGCTCGTCGTTCGCCACCACCGGCCCCTCCACCGTCACGTACTTGTACGGCGGGTTCTCGTCCTGCACCGCCAAGCTCAACCGGCCGGCCGCGGTGATCGCGCGGTCCTTGACCGTGTCGCGCTCCATCCAGATCAAGACCTCGCCACCGGGCGAGTAGTCGTACCAGACCGGGACCGCCAGCGGGGCCCGGCCGGCGCGCTCCACCGCCAGGACCCCCACGTGCACCCCGCTCAAGAACGCTTCGCGCTCGGCCGCGGTCATCACGAACGACATGGCACTCCCCAGGTCGAAAGATTGGCTACCTGGGGAGCAACCAGCCGAGCACTCCGGACATTCCGGACTACGAAGCCGCCGCCACCAGACGCGCGTACGAACCGCCCGCCGCCAGCAGTGCCGAGTGCGACCCCAGCTCCGTGATCCGGCCGCCCTCGACCACCGCGACCCGGTCCGCCGCCGCGGCCGTGTGCAGCCGGTGGGCGATCGCGATCACCGTCCGCCCGGCAAGCACGCCGTTCAGCGACCGCTCCAGGTCGCGAGCCGAACCCGTGTCCAGCAGCGACGTCGCCTCGTCCAGCACCAACGTGTGCGGGTCGGCCAGCACCACGCGGGCCAGCGCCAGCTGCTGCGCGATCGCCGCCGGGACCGGGTGCTCGCCCGAGCCCAGCTTCGTGTCGAGCCCGGACGGCAGCGTCGCCACCCAGTCCGCCGCGCCCGCCGAGGTCAGCGCCGCCAGCAGCTCGTCGTCGGTCCAGTCGCCACCCGCCCGACGCGCCGGCAGCGCCAGGTTCTGCCGCAGCGTCCCCGAGAACACGTGGTGCTCCTGGGTCAACAGCAGCACCTCGCCACGCAGGACGTCGTCGGCCAGCGACGAGACGTCCTGGCCGCCGATCCGGACCGAGCCCGACGACGGCGCCGCGATGCCCGCCAGCAGCCGGCCCAGCGTCGACTTGCCCGCGCCGGACGGGCCGACGATCGCCAGCCGCTCGCCGCGGGGGACGCGCAGGTCGATGCCGTGCAGCACCTCGCGGTCGGCCGTGTACGCGAACCGGACGCCGTGCACGTCGATGTCGCGCCCGCGCGGCACCTCCGTCACCTTCGGCGACTCTTCGAGGGACACCTCGTGGATGCCCAGGATCCGGCGCGCGGCGGCCGCCGCGACCTGCAGGTCCTCCAGCCAGAACAGCGCTTCGTTCAGCGGTGCCGACATCGCCTGCACGTACAGCAGCATCGTGGTGATCTCGCCGAGCCCGGCCCAGCCGCGCGTGTACGCGAGCAGCCCGAGCGGCAGCATCACCGCCAGCGGCAGCACGTAGCTGATCTCCAGCGACGGCAGCCACCGCAGCTGCAGCGCCCGCATCCGCCGCTCGCCGAGGATGCTCTGGTCCAGAGCGTCGTACGCCGCGTCGACCCGCCGCTCGGTCAGCCCGAGCGCCTCGACCGTGCGCGCGCCCTCCGCCGTCTCGTGGACGCTGGTGGTCAGGTCCGCCCACCGGTCGAGCATCCACTGCATCAGCGCCGGGATCCGCCGCTGGTACCAGACGTTGACGCTCACCAGCAGCGGAACCGCGATCAGCAGGCCCAGGGAGAGCAGCGGCGACGTCACCACCATCGCGACGACCGTGAACACCACGGTCACCGCCGCGATCAGGATCTCCGGCGCCGCGAACCGCGCCGCGTGGTCGATCCGGCCGAGGTCGGTGGTGGCGCGGCTGAGCAGGTCGCCCGTGCCGGCCGCCTCGACCGTCCCGAGCGGCAGCTGCAACGCCGTCCCGACGAACTCCTCGCGCGTCTCGGCCAGCACCAGCTCGCCGAACACCGCGCCGCGCAACCGCGCGATCTTCCGCGCCACCGCCTGCAGCGCCAAGATTCCGACGAACACCATCGCCAGCACGTCGACGCGGCCCGTCGTCGCGCCCGCCGCGACGTCGTCGACCAGCGAGCCGAGCAGCTGCGGCCCGGCCAGCCCGATCAGCGTGGCCACGGCCAGCGAGCCCAGCAGCAGGCCGAACTCACGTTTGTGGTTCGCCGCCGTCTTCAGCGCCCAGCGCCGGACGTCCCGCCGGGACGCCGTGGGGAGCCGCTTCACACCGTCACCACCTTCGCCGTGAATACCTCGTCGGCCACATGTGTCCACAGTGGACTCTGGCTGAACACCACCGTGGTCTTGCCTCGGCGCAGCGCCGCGACGCGCTCGGTGATGCGTGCCTCCGTGTGCGCGTCGACCGCCGACGTCGGCTCGTCGAGCACCAGGACGTCCGCGTCGGTCGCCAGCGCGCGGGCCAGGTTCAGCCGCTGCCGCTGGCCGCCGGACACCTCGCGCCCGCGCTCGCCGATCACCTCGTCGATGCCGTTGGGCAGCGCCTCGACGATGTCGTCGGCGTCGGCCGCGTACAGCGCTTCGGTGATCCCGACGCCGCTCGGCCGCGCCGGCGCCAGCTGGTCGCGCAGCACGCCCGAGAACCAGATGTCCTGGTTGTGCGCGTAGACGATCCGCCGCCGCAGCTCCGCGAGCGCGACGTGGTCCGCCCGGACGCCGCCGACCAGCACCTCTTCGCCCTCGGCCGGGTCGGCGAACCGCGCCAGCCGGTCGGCCACCGCTTCGCCGTCGGCGCCGAAGTCGACGACCGTCAGCCGCCCGGCCGCGACCCGCACGCCGGACTCGGAGTCGAGGAGCTCCAGCGGCCCCGCGGGCAGCCGGACCGGCTTCTCCGGGTCCGCCAGCTTCGGGTGGATGGCCAGCAGCGTCACCACCTTCCGCGCCGCGACCAGGCCGGACGTGATCGCCCCGACCGCCTCGGTCGCCGCCGTGACCGGCCAGATGAGGAACGCCGAAACGCCGTAGAACGCCACTAGCTGCCCGACGCCGATCTCCCCGGCCACGGCCAGCCGCGCGCCCAGCCAGGTGATCACCACGGTGACCAGGCCGGGCATCGCGATCTCCGCCGCGGCCAGCCACGCCTCGGCCTTGCCGACCTCGACGCCGGCCCGCCGCACCCGCTGGCTCGTGTCGCGGAAGCGGGTGAAGAACCGCCGCTCACCGCCGATGCCACGCAGGATCCGCAGGCCCGACACGATGTCCGCGCCGAGCGCGTTGACGTCACCGCGCTTCTCACGCTGGCTCGCCTTGCGCTTCTGCAGGGGCGCCAGCAGCGGCCCGATGCCCAGCACCGCGACCGGCACGCCGACCAGCGCGACCACGCCGAGCAGCGGCGACGTCGAGAGCAGCCACACCGCCACCACGACGAACGCCAGCAGCGAGCCGAACGCCCGGCCGGTCATCTCGACGGTGTTGCCGATGTGGTTGATGTCGGTCGTGGAGATCGCGACGAGGTTGCCGGTGGTCGTCTTCTCCCGCAGGCCGGCGCCGACGCGCGTGGTGTGCGCCGACACGGCGCGCTGCGTCGAGCCCGCGCCGTGCAGCCACAGGCCGTAGTTGAGGAAGTGCAGCCAGGTCCCGGTGAGCGTCTGCACCACCCCGAGCAGGGCGGCGGCCAGTGCCCAGCGCCAGACGGCGGCGCCGTCGTGCGCGCTGACGGCGCCGATGCCCTGGCCGATCACCAGCGGCACCAGCGCACCGGGCAGCGCCCAGACGACACCGAGCGCGGCAGCGCCCAGCACCGTGCCGAGCCGGGCCCGGAACACGGCGAGCAGGAAGCGGCTCGCACTGGGCCGCGCGGGCAGCCGCAGCGGCGGAAAGGGATACGTGGCGGAAAGCACGATTCCTGACGGTAAGCCGCCGACCAGCGGAAGGCGACCGATTTTCCGGCGCCCTCGCGCCCGCACGCCCTCTTTCGCGCCCGGCCCGGAGTCTCTTTCGTGCTCCGCCCGCCCGTGGGGGGACCCCCGGTTTCAACGTTACTCGCGGGGGCCGACAATTCCGGGTCCGCGCACCCGAGTTGTCCCCAGGCGCGCGTGGTGCCGCCGAGTTGTCCCCAGGCGCCGGGAAGTCACAGCGGGGCCCTCGATGTCAGCTCGGTCACACCCGCCGGCGTCCGCTCGATCCCGGCGGGCCCACCGTCCGGGCCGGCCGGGAGCGCCCCGTATCCTGGCGGCCGTGGCGAACCCTGACACGGACACCGTGACCAGCACCGTTGACACCACCGAGCGCGCCGGGGCGACCCCGGACCACGGCCAGCCGTATCGCGAGCTCGGGCTCGCCGACGACGAGTACGCCCGCATCCGGGAAATCCTCGGCCGCCGGCCCACCGACGCCGAGCTGGCCATGTACTCGGTGATGTGGAGCGAGCACTGCTCCTACAAGTCGTCGAAGAAGCACCTGCGCTACTTCGGGGAGACCGCCACCGACGAGATGAAGGCCAAGATGCTGGCCGGCATCGGCGAGAACGCGGGCGTCGTCGACATCGGCGAGGGCTGGGCGGTCACCTTCAAGGTGGAGAGCCACAACCACCCGTCCTATGTGGAGCCGTACCAGGGCGCCGCGACCGGCGTCGGCGGCATCGTCCGCGACATCATGGCCATGGGCGCGCGGCCCCTCGCGGTCTCGGACGCGCTGCGCTTCGGCCCGGCCGACGCCCCCGACACCAAGCGCGTGCTGCCCGGTGTCGTCGCCGGCGTCGGCGGCTACGGCAACTGCCTCGGCCTGCCGAACATCGGCGGCGAGCTGGTGTTCGACCCGTCCTACGCCGGGAACCCGCTGGTCAACGCCCTGTGCGTCGGCGCGATGCGCGTCGAGGACCTGCACCTGGCGTTCGCGTCCGGCACCGGCAACAAGATCATCCTGTTCGGCGCGCGCACCGGCCTCGACGGCATCGGCGGCGTGTCCGTTCTCGCGAGTGACACCTTTTCGGGTGACGAGTCCTCGGGCGGCCGCAAGAAGCTGCCAAGCGTCCAGGTCGGCGACCCGTTCACGGAGAAGGTGCTCATCGAGTGCTGCCTCGAGCTGTTCGAGCAGAAGCTCGTCGTCGGCATCCAGGACCTCGGCGGCGCCGGGCTGTCCTGCGCGACGTCCGAGCTGGCCGCGGCCGGCGACGGCGGCATGCACATCTACCTCGACCGGGTTCCGTTGCGCGCCACCGGGATGACGCCGGCGGAGGTGCTTTCGAGCGAGTCGCAGGAGCGCATGTGCGCGGTCGTCTCGCCGGAGAACGTCGAGGCGTTCATGGCGGTCTGCCGCAAGTGGGACGTCATCGCCACCGACATCGGCGAGGTCACCGACGGCGAGCACCTGGTGATCACCTGGAACGACGAGGTCGTCGTCGACGTCCCGGCGCACACGGTGGCCCACCAGGGCCCGGTGTACGACCGGCCGATCGAGCGTCCGTCCACTCAGGACGCACTGATCGCGGACACGTCGGCGAAGCTGCCGCGTCCATCCACTCCGGACGAACTGCGCGCGGACGTGCTTCGCCTCATCTCTTCGCCCAACCAGGCTTCCAAGGAATGGGTGACGTCGCAGTACGACCGGTACGTGCGCGGTAACTCCGTGCTCTCGCAGCCGTCCGACTCGGGCATGATCCGGATCGACGAGTCGAGTGGCCGCGGCGTCTCGGTGGCGACGGACTGCAACAGCAAGTTCGTGTACCTGGACCCGTACCGCGGCGCGCAGCTGGCGCTGGCGGAGGCGTACCGCAACGTGGCGACGGGCGGCGCGACGCCGGTGGCGGTCTCGGACTGCCTGAACTTCGGCGCCCCGACCGACCCGGGCGTGATGTGGCAGTTCGAACAGGCGGTGCACGGCCTGGCGGACGGCTGCGTCGAGCTGGGCATCCCGGTGACGGGCGGCAACGTGAGCTTCTTCAACCAGACGGGGTCGACGGCGATCCTGCCGACGCCGGTGATCGGCGTCCTCGGCGTGATCGACGACGTGACCCGCCGCATCCCGACGGGCATCGGCGCGGAGGCGGGCGAAACCCTGCTGCTGCTGGGCGAAACGCACGACGAGCTGGACGGTTCGGCGTGGGCCCGCGAGCTCCACGGCCACCTCGGCGGCGTCCCCCCGCGCGTCGACCTGGCGCGCGAGAAGCTGCTGGGCGAGATCCTGGTGGCGGGCTCCCGTGACGGAATGATCTCGGCAGCGCACGACCTGTCCGACGGCGGCCTGATCCAGACACTGGTCGAGACCGTCCTCATCGGACAGTGCGGCGCCCGAGTGTTCCTCGACGACACCCAGGACCCGTTCGTCCAGCTGTTCTCCGAGTCGGCGGGCCGCGTCCTGGTGGCGATCCCCCGCACAGAGGAGCTCCGCTTCACGGAGATGTGCACGGCGCGCGGGTTGCCGTGGCGCCGGACGGGCGTGGTGGACCCGGAGTCGGGAACCCTGGAGCTGCAGGGAATCACGGAGTTCACGCTCGACGAGCTGCGCGAGCCCTGGGAGAAGACCCTCCCGGCCCTGTTCGACTGACGGATCCCCGGACCTGTCCACAGGGTGGTTCGAATGTGGGCAGGTCGGGGGAGGGTGAGCTTTTCCCGGGGGTTCGTCGCACCCCGCCGATAGACTGGACTCGGGGACGCCCCCCCAGGGAAGGGCGGGGGCTGCTCGGAGTGTGCTGACCCGCGAGGCGGGGCACGCGGCTGGTGAGTGGGCGGCTTGCGAGTGCGGTGTACCCGCGGTTCGGGCTTGCGTGCGATCGGCTGGACCGATCGGCCGTTGCGACGTCCTCTACGCGATGCTCTGCAACGGCACCCACTACCGCCACCCCGAACCCACTCCGGCCCCCGCTGCGGCTTGACAACCCCATAGGGACACCCCCCAAGGGAGGGCGGGGGCCCGGCAAAGTCGCAGTGGCTCGCTCACCCGCAGCTCCGCCAACGTCTTGAATGAGTCATTCAGGTCCCCGCAGACCAGCGCCGCCGAAACCGCCCCCTCGACTTTGCCGGGGCCCTGCAAGGGAAGGGCGGGGCTGTGCTGACCCGCGAGGCGGGTGCACGCGGCTGGTGAGTGGGCGGCTTGCGAGTGCGGTGTACCCGCGGTTCGGGCTTGCGTGCGATCGGCTGGACCGATCGGTCATAGCCTTGGTCGCGGTGGCGGCCGACCTCGGCGGAAGCCGGATCGTCACAGCAGCACCTTGCCCGAGCCCACCCGAAAACGCGGGACCGCTCAGGGCACCTCGGTCCCCTCAGGCAAGCTGGCCTGCCCGAAATCCGGCGGCAGGGCAAACGAAACCTCCCGAAAACTCACCTCATCGTGAGCAGTGAAGTCCCGAAACCCCGTCCCAGCCCCGAACTTGGTCCGCACGAAATCCACCGGCCCGTGCACGCTGGCCCCGGTGAAAAAGACGGAACCCGAAAACGACGTGTCCGTGAACGAAACACTGTTGACGATCATCGCCCGTTGCGCGCCCAGCAGGCCCACCTCCTTGCCCGACAGGTTGAACCGGTCGAGCCGCGCCCCCGAAAGGTCGAGCGCGTAGGCCGGCCCGCCCGAACCGGCGTCCGGCAGCAACGAGCGGATCACCCGCTGGGCCGTACGCCGGGCCTGCAGCTCACGCGCGGCGGCAGCCGGATCGTCGACCTTGTCGATCTCGGGGTGCGCGAACGGGCGCCGCAAGTACGCGCACAGCACGTCCAGCACCGTCTGCGTGTTAGTCTCGGGCCGCGACCGCGCCACTCCGCCCAGCGCGTGGATCGCCCCCACGCGCACCTGGTCGGCGTCGTGCCCGAGCAGCTCGACCGCTTTCGCGAACCGCTCGTCGGAGATGCGCGTGCGTTCGAGTTCGTGCCGGTCCTCCTCGACGCGACGGCGCCGGTCGTTCAACCACAACCCGTACAACGCCGCGACCGCGCCACCCGCCAGCCCCGCGGTCTTGAGCGCGTCGCCCCGGCTGGTCGCGCGGTCGGCGAGCAGCCACACCAGCACTCCGGCGAAGATCGCCGCGCTGACCAGGAATGCCGTCGCCAGGGGTGAGACGCGCAGTCGCCTCACTTGCCGACCTTCGAGACGATCCGGGATTCGCCGTCGCGCAGTTCCTCCAGTGCCCAGCTCGCCGGCAGCTGCACGGTCTTCTCCGACTGGACCCGGGTGTTGTACAGCGAAACCGACTCCGGCAGCGACGCGAACCGCAAGTCCGTCTGGCCGCCGAACGACGTCCGCCGCAGGTCCAGCTCGGCGGTGACGGCCACGTCGGTGAACACCGCGTCCTTGGCGAACTTCGCGTCCTTGAACGTCGTCCGGCCGGCGAACGTCGTCGCCGTGAATTCCGCGTCCTCGGTGAAGGTCGTTCCGCTGAACCAGGCGTGGCTCTCGAAAACCGTTCCACGGCACCGGAAGTGGCCCACCAGACGGCCGTCTCCGGTGCCCGCCGCGGTGAGGTACACCCGGCCCCTGAAGCGGCAGCCGCTCAGGTTCGTGCTGCTGCGCAACGACGCGTACCGCAGCAGGAGGCCGCCGACCAGCTTGCCCGAAAGATCGAAGTACTCCAGCGTCGCGCTGGTCAGGTCCAGGTCGTACGCCGGGCCTTCGGCGTCCCGGCCGGGCAGCAGGTCGGAAACCAGCCGCTGCGCCGTGAGCCGGACCGTGAGCTCGCGTTCCCGTTCCGGCCCCTCGGATTCCTCGACGTCGAACGGCCGCCTCAAGTACGAGCACAACACGTCCAGCACCGTCTGCGTGTACTCCGGACGGCTGCGCGCCAACCCCGCCAGCGCGTGCATCGCCCCCACGCGCACCTGGTCGGCCGCGTGCCCGAGCAGCTCGACGGCCTTCGCGAACCGCTCGTCGGCCACCCGCTCGCGGTCCAGCTCCGCGCGCTGGGACTCGAGCTCGTGCCGCTGCCGCTCGATGTCCTGGCGGCGCTCCTCGACGCGGCGGCGCCGGTCGTTCAGCCACAGCGCGTACAGCGCCACGATCGCGCCGCCGGCCAAGCCGCCGGTTTTCAGCGCGTCACTGCGGCTGGTGGCGGGGTCGGTCAGCAACCAGCCGCCGACCCCGGCCAGCAGCACCACCGACGCGAGGAACGTCCACGCCAGCGGTGATCGCCACAGCTTCACCGGGTCAGGACACCAGCATCGTGCTGACGCAGAAGCCCTTGTCGTCGAAGTTCGTCGCGCTCAGCGTGCCCTTGACGTTCTTGCCCGCGGACGTTCCGGTGACCTGGCCCTCGACGAGGAACTCGTCGTCCGGCACGTCGCCGAGCTCGAGCTGCAGCGGCGGCTTGAGGAACGTCTTGAGCCACGAGTCGAGCAGGTCCTTCGAGTCCGAGCAGCCCAGCGCGAGCGCGCCGGGGGTGTCGCCCGCGTTCAGCTTGTCGATGAAGCCCTGCAGCACGACCTTGGCGTCCGCCCCGCCCCCGCTCGGCGAAGACGGCTTCGTGGTCGGCGTGGTCTTCTTCGGGGTCGTCTTCGGCGTCGACGGCTTGGCGGACGTGCTCGACGACGGCGGCGCCGCGACGTTGTTGTCCTTCGACAGGAAGAAGCCGGGCGCGACGAAGCCGGTGATCCCCACGGCCGCGAGCAGGACGACCACGGCACCGATGGTGATCCACAGCCCGGTCTTGCCCTGCTTCGGCGGCGCCGGCGGCCCGCCGAAGCCCTGGCCGTAGCCCCCGGACTGGTCCCAGCCCGCCATCTGGCCACCCTGGTTCGGGTCCCAGGCCTGCTGGCCGTACTGCTGCGCGTTCGGGTCCGCCCACGCCGACTGCTGCTGCGCGTTCGGGTCGCCCCAAGTCTGCTGCGGCTGCTGGGCGTTCGGGTCACCCCACTGCGGCTGCGGGTTCGCCGGGTAGCCCTGCTGCTGGTTCGGGTCCCAGCCCTGCGGGTACTGCTGCGTCGGGTACGGCTGCTGCTGCTGGTTGGGGTCCCACCCACCCTGCTGCGGGTACGGCTGCTGGAAGCCACCGGACTGGGGCTGCTGGCCGTACGGGTCGGGCTGGCCGGGCTGGCCCGGCTGAGGCGGGTACGTCATCTTTCATGCCTTCCGGGCGCTGGATGTTCGTGCGCTTCCGACGTCCGCAAGGCCTGTGCGGTTCCCCCAGGACGTGGTGAGCAGCATTCTGCAAGGTCGGACGGTACGGCATGAAACCGGCTCCCGGGCGTGACGACGCGAAGTCGTCACGGATCCGGGAGCCGGGGTGGCGGGGACAGGGGTCAGCCGTTGGCGAGAGCCTGGAGCCGGTCGTAGGCACCGTTGAAGGTGTCCTGGTCGAGCGGGCTCGAGGTGTACTGCCAAACGGTGTAGAAGCCCCAGTTGTAGGGCAGGGTGCCGACCGACGACGCGTACCGCGCGACCCACAGCGGGGCCGTGCTGGAGAAGTCACCGCTCACGCAGCTGCCCCACCAGCTCGTCGACGTGTAGATCACCGGGTAGCGGCCGGTCAGGGAGTGGTAGGTATCGTGGAAGTCGAGGATCCACGACGTCATGCCCGCCTTGCTCAGCCCGTAACAAGTCGCGCCGTACGGGTTGTACTCCATGTCCAGTGCACCCGGCAGCGTCCGGCCGTCCTTGGACCAGCCGCCGCCGTGGGCGACGAAGTACCTGGCCTGCGCGGCGCCGCTCGCGGTGTTCGGGGTCGCGAAGTGGTAGGCGCCGCGGATGAAGCCCTGGTTGTAGGAGCCGTTGTACTGCTGCGCGAAGTACGGGTTCGTGTAGCTGGTGCTCTCGGTGGCTTTGGTCCAGACGAACCGCTTGCCCTGGTTCCACCAGCTCGCCCAGTCGACGTTGCCCTGGTAGCCGGCGACGTCCATGCCGGCCACGGTGGCCAGCACCTGGCCGGGAATCGCCTGGCCGGGCTGTGGCTGCTGCGCCGCCTTCTGCGAGTCCGGGGTCGACTTGTCGCCTTCGACGCGCCGGATCTGCGACCCCAGTTCGTGGTCGTGCTGGGCGATGTCCGCGTTGATCGCGGACACGGGGTCGGCTTCGGGGGAGAAGGTCGCCGCCTGGGCCGTGCTGCCGAGCAGGAGCAGCGTGGCCGGGACGACCAGGGCGGCGAACAGCCGCCTTCTTCGGGAAGTGGACATCGTTGAATCCCTTCACAGATACCCTCGCTGAGGACGGCTTACTGCAGGTAGCCGCCCGTGCACGATTGTGAGGACGAAGGGGCGCTTTGTCACTCAGTTCCGTGAAATTGGGTATACGTGTGGGTGATTTTCCCGGGAAGAAGATCGTCAATCGGTGACCGGTTAACACCTATAATTCGTGAGGCCGGTCAGCCGAGCGCGAGGGCGCGCAGCCGGTCGGCCGGGCCGTTGAACCAGTTCTGGTCGCCGGGCAGGGAACCGCTGTCGGCGAACTGCCAGATCGTGTGGACGCTCCAGCTCGCGGGCAGCTCGCCGATGAAGGTGTTGTAGCGGGCGATCCACAGCGGATTGCCGCCGAAGCCGCCGTTGTTCGCGGTGCAGCGCTTCCACCAGCTCGTCGACGTGTAGATGGCCGGGTAGCGCCCGGTCGCCGCGCGGTAGGTCTCGGAGAAGTCGCTGATCCAGCGGACCATCCCGGCCGCGTCCTTGCCGTAGCAGGTTTCGCCGTACGGGTTGTACTCCGCGTCGAGTGCGCCGGGCAGGGTCCGGCCGTCGGCCGACCAGCCGCCGCCGTGGGCCAGGAAGTACCGCGCCTGCGACGCGCCGTCGGAGATGTCCGGCCGGGCGAAGTGGTAGGCGCCGCGGATCAGGCCGGCGTCGTAGGAACCGTTGTACTGCTGGGCGAACTGCGGGTTGACGAACCCGGTGCCCTCGGTCGCCTTGACGTAGACGAACTTCGCGCCCGTCCGCGCCGCGCCGGGCCAGTCGACCGGGCCCTGGTGACCGCTGACGTCGTGCCCGAGCTGCTGGTCGTCGGTCGCGTACAGCGGGCCGGGCGCCGCGTCGACGCCTTCGACCTTGGCGATCTGCGAGCCGGCGTAGTGGTCCGCGGCGCCGGCGTAGATGTCGTCGGCCTCCGCCGGCGCCGGTCCGGCGACGAGCAGGACGGCAGCGGCGAAGGGAAGCAGTGCACGACGTCTCACCCTCATGCTCCCCACCGGTCTCGTGAGTCTTGTCCAGCCTCACGATGCACCCGAGTCGCCGATCCGGCGACTCGGGTGGTCACCCGATGGAGTTAAATCCGCAGGTCAGCGCGGTTCGTCGGCCAGCGCCTTCAGCAGGTGCTCGGCCGGGACGACGGCCGTGATCAGGTCGTGCGGGTTGATCGCGACGGGGTGCCCGCCGAGCAGGCCGACGATGTCGCGGCCGACCACGGCGCGGGCGTGCGGCCACTCGCGCGGCACCAGCGCCTTGCGGGTGTAGGCGGGCACCATGACCCGGCCGTCGGTGTTGTGGAAGCCGATCACCGTGCGCTGCACCGGCGACATCGCGTAGACGAACAGCGTCGAGTCGAGGACGACCTTCGGCAGGTCCGACGCCGGCCGGTGCTCGGTACGGACGAGCTGCAGCAGCTGCTCGAGGTCGTTCGACGGCTCCGGGAAGCCGAGCGCCTTGGGTGAAGGCCGGTAGCGGTCGTTGGGGTGGAAGTCGGCGACGACGTCGCCCGCGCCGTTCACCGGGTAGGCGCCGACGACCGCCCACGACGGCACCGGGCCGTTCGGGTCGAAGGCTTCGTCGATGACGTAGAGCCAGCTGTCGGGGTTGGCGCGGGCGTTCGCGCGCATCTCCGAGGTGATCTCGGGCGTGCCGTGCTTGCCGGAGCGCCGCGCCTGCTGGCCGCCGCGCCGCGCGGCGCGGTTGTGCTTGCTGTGCTTGCCCGGGCGATCGGCCCCGCTTCCGGTGGGCTGCTGCGAAACCATCCGATCTGCCTCGTCCCGCTGCGCCATCTACATCCCCACGTTCTCGGGTGTGCCTGAAAAGTCTTGGTGCGCCACTCTACTGTTTGCCCATGGCCTCTTCGCGTTCGGTCGACCCCGGACAGTTACGTGCGGCGGTGCTGGCGATTTCCGGGTGGCTGCAAGGCGACGCCCCCGATCCGGCGCGGCCGGAGCTGGCCGCGGCGGTCCGGCTCAGCCTGCGCGCGCTCGCGGCCGACGCGCCGGGCCGCACCGTCGAGGTCCGCGTGCCGCCGTTCGCGGCGGTGCAGTGCGTGGACGGGCCGCGGCACACCCGCGGCACCCCGCCGAACGTGATCGAGACCGACCCGCGCACGTGGCTCGAGCTCGCCACCGGCCGGCTGGACTGGACCACGGCGGTGGCGGACGGCCGGGTGTCCGCGTCGGGCACCCGGGCCGACCTTTCCCACTGGCTCCCGCTCCTCCGGATCTGATTCCGGATCCGGAGGAAGGCGGGAGCGGGCCGGGCTACGGCTTGCGGCCGACGCCGCCGGAGATCGTCCGCTGCGCGACGTTGAGCTCCTTGAGCCGCGGGCCGTCCGGCCACCAGTCGGCGCACAGCGTCACACCGGGGTCGACCATTTCGAGGCCGGGGAACAGCGCCTCGATCTCCTTCTGCGTCCGGAACGTGCCCGAGCCCATCGGGCTGTGCACGAAGAAGTCCTCCATGCGGCGCGCGGTCGCGGAGTCCTCGTTCTCGGGGTCGGAGAAGTGGCTGAGCCCGACGAAGGAGCCGGACGGCAGCGCGTCGACGTACTCCCGCATGATCTCGGCCGGCCGGTCGTGGTCGCCCTTGAAGTGGTGCAGCGTGCCCATCTGCAGCAGCACGAGCGGCTGCGTGAAGTCGATGTGCTCGCGGACGACCTCGTTCTGGAGGATCCGCTGCGGCTCGAAGATGTCTTCGGCGACGAAGTGGGTGTGCTCGTTCTCTTCGAGCAGCGCGCGGCCGTGCGCGAGGACCACCGGGTCGTTGTCTACGTAGACGACCTTGGTCTCCGGGTTGATCCGCTGGACGACCTGGTGGGTGTTCTCCGCCGTCGGCAGGCCGGATCCGAGGTCGAGGAACTGGGTGATGCCGGTCTGGCTGGCGAGGAAGCGGCACGCGCGGATGAGGAAACCGCGGTTTTCGAAGGCGAGGTCCTGAGCTTCCGGCGCGGCCTGCTGCACCTTGTGCAGGACCTCCCGGTCGATCTCGTAGTTGTCCTTCCCGAGGAGGAAGGCGTCGTACACGCGCGCGATGCTCGCTCGGGTCGGGTCGACCCCCACAGGAACTCGTTCGGTCCGGGTCGCGGCTTCGGGCATCTTGAACCTCGCAAGTTCTGTGTCGAAAGTCTCGTACTCTACGTAGAGTAGGCCGACGCGCGCATGGGGTAAACCGGGTCACCTCTTTGCGCAGGACGGGTTAACGTGTACTTTCGGTAGTCGGGCTAGAACCCCCTGGTGACGTGAGCGCGGAAGGTCCGGGAATGAACGCGGTGAACGCGTCCGCAGGCGAACAGAACATCGGCCCCACTGCGCGCCGCATGATCCTGGGCTCGCAGCTGCGGCGCCTCCGTGAAGAGGCCGGCATCACCCGCCAGCAGGCCGGGTACAACATCCGCGGGTCCGAGTCGAAGATCAGCCGCCTGGAACTGGGCCGGGTCGGCTTCAAGGAACGCGACGTCACCGACCTCCTGACGATGTACGGCGTCGAGGACTCCACCGAGCGCCAGACGTTCCTCGACATGGTCAAGCAGTCGAACGAGCCGGGCTGGTGGCGCCGCTTCGGCGACACGATGCCGAACTGGTTCACCGACCTCGTCGGCCTGGAAGAAGCCGCGGCCCGGATCCAGATCTGGGAGCCGCTGTACGTCTCGGGCCTGCTGCAGATCGAGGGGTACGCCCGGGCGATCTTCAGCCACGGCCGTCCGGAGATGGCCGACGAGCGCGTCGACCAGCTGGTCGCGCTGCGCATGCGCCGGCAGAAGATGTTCAGCAGGCCGGACGCGCCCCGCGTGTGGATGGTGCTCGACGAGTCCGTCCTGTACCGGCCGATCGGCGGGATGAAGGTGCTCAAGCAGCAGATCGAATACCTGCTGGAGATGAGCGCGCTGCCGCACGTGTCGGTGCAGATACTCCCGTTCTCCCGGAGCGGGCTGTCCGCGGAGCACGCGTTTTCGCTGCTGCGGTTCGGCGAACCGGAACTGCCGAACATCGCGTACGTCGAGTACCTGACCGGCGCGCACTACATCGAGAAGCGCGAAGAGATCGAGAAGTACAGCCGCTCGCTCGACATGCTGGCGGTCGACTCCGAGACGCCGGAGCGGAGCCGGGCGCTGCTCGCGAAGCGGCGCGCCGAGATCTGAGAACGCCCTGGTGAACCGCTTCACCGGCGTCGACGTGTTCCCGGTAGGTGGTCACCGTTGGTATCCGCGGGTCGGCGGCACTCCCGGGTAATGCCCCGGTCAGCGGTGACTACTCGTAGTTGTTAACCCATTAGGGTCTCTAACTATCACCCGATAGGTTAACTGTGACCTGGTGATCCTTTACCGTCCGAGAACTTTGCATGAAATTCTGCACGTGCATTTACCGTTGCAGGCACACGTGCTAGCCTCCGATACGCGGGCAAATGCACATGCAGATGCATTGCTCGACAAGGTTTTCCGCATCGAGAGGTGGACCATGGCTGAGCGATTCGAGAACGGCATCCCGGCCGACCGGCTCTCCGGGGCCGAGTGGCGCAAGGCGAGCTACAGCGGCGCCGTCGGCAACTGCGTCGAGGTCGCGCCGCTGACCACCGGTGAGATCGCCATGCGCAACTCGCGGTTCCCGACCGGTCCGGCGCTCGTCTACACGCGCGCGGAGATGGCGGCGTTCCTGGCCGGCGCGAAGGACGGTGAATTCGACGATGTCCTCGGCTGAGGCCGTCGCCCCCGTCTTCGACATCGAAACCGGACTGCAGGCGCTGGTGGCCCGCGGCTACCAGTTCGTCCACCCCGCCGACGAGCGCGGTGAGGTCCTGGCCGTCGTCGGTGTGCGGGTGCACGATGACGTGGTGGACGTCGTCCGGCTCAACGCCGAAGACGACGTGGAGGCGATCCGGATGCCCGGTACCGAAGACAACATCTTCGAGCCGGAGCGCTGGCTGTGGCGCCGCAGCGGTGAAGGCGCCCAAGTGCTCGCGGAGATGCTCTCGCTGCCGGATGCTTGCTAGGCATGAAGACTTCAGGCCCTGTCCGAAGTGGTCAGTACCACGTCGGGCGGGGCCTGACGCATGTTCGCACCGTCTACACTGAAGCTGGCCTGACCACGTCTTCCCAGGAGCTCCTCGGTGGTTTCCGACCCGCAAGTCGTGTCCGACCAGCCCGACCCGGAACCCCGTGAGGAGTGTGGCGTCTTCGGCGTCTGGGCTCCCGGGGAAGAAGTCGCGAAGCTGACCTACTACGGCCTCTACGCCCTGCAGCACCGCGGGCAGGAGGCCGCCGGCATCTCCGTCTCCGACGGCTCGCAGATCGTGGTCTTCAAGGACCTCGGCCTGGTGAGCCAGGTGTTCGACGAACAGATCCTGCAGTCGCTGCAGGGGCACATCGCCGTCGGGCACTGCCGGTACTCGACCACCGGCGCGACGATCTGGGAGAACGCCCAGCCGATCTTCCGCACCACCGCGACCGGCAGCGGCCTTTCCTTCGCGCACAACGGCAACCTCGTCAACACGGCGGAGCTGCGCGAGCGCACCCTCGCCGCCGGGCTCAAGCCGCACGCGGGCCTGACCGGCTCGTCGAGCGACTCCGACCTGGTCTGCGGCCTGCTCGCGGCGAACGCCGCCGACAAGGGCATCGAAGCCGCCGCGATGGAGCTGCTCCCCACGCTCAAGGGCGCCTTCTGCCTGGTCTTCGCCGACGAGAACACGCTCTACGCGGCGCGTGACCCGCACGGCGTGCACCCCCTGGTCCTCGGCAGGCTCGAGCGCGGCTGGGTCGTCTCGAGCGAGACGGCGGGCCTCGACATCGTCGGCGCGTCCTTCGTCCGCGAGGTCGAGCCCGGCGAGCTCATCGCGATCGACGCGGAAGGCCTGCGCTCGTCCCGTTTCGCGAGCCCGGACCCCAAGGGCTGCGTCTTCGAGTACGTCTACCTCGCCCGTCCCGACACCACGATCGCCGGCCGTGGCGTGCACGCCACGCGCGTCGACATCGGCCGCCGGCTCGCGTCCGAGCAGCCGGTCGAGGCCGACCTGGTCATGCCGGTGCCGGAGTCCGGCACCCCGGCCGCCATCGGCTACGCGCAGGGCTCCGGCATCCCCTACGGCACCGGCCTGGTGAAGAACGCCTACGTCGGGCGCACGTTCATCCAGCCGTCGCAGACCATCCGCCAGCTGGGCATCCGCCTCAAGCTCAACCCGCTGCGCGACGTCATCCGCGGCAAGCGCCTGGTCGTGGTGGACGACTCCATCGTCCGCGGCAACACCCAGCGCGCGCTGGTCCGGATGCTGCGGGAGGCCGGTGCGCTCGAGGTGCACGTCCGGATCGCGTCGCCGCCCGTGCGCTGGCCGTGTTTCTACGGCATCGACTTCGCGTCGCGGGCCGAGCTCGTCGCGAACGGCGTCGACCTCGACGGCATCCGCCGCTCGATCGGGGCCGACTCGCTGGGCTACATTTCCCTCGACGGCCTGGTCGCGGCCACGGAACAGCCGAAGTCGCGGCTGTGCACGGCGTGCTTCTCCGGCGAGTACCCGATCGCGCTCCCGGAGGACGCGCTGATCGGCAAGCACCTGCTCGAAAGCCTCGACTCGGTCAATGGCGCGGCAACTCCGGTCAGCTCCGCCGGGTACGGTGCCGAAGACGCCGTCCGGCGTCCCTAGCAGTTCCTTCCAGAGGGAGTCCTTCCACCGTGAGCGAGTCCACGAGCGCCACGTACGCCGCCGCCGGCGTCAGCATCGACGCCGGTGACCAAGCCGTCGAGCTGCTCAAGCCGCACGCCGCGCGGGCCACGCGCCCCGAGGTCCTGGGTGGCGTCGGCGGCTTCGCCGGGCTCTTCTCCCTGAGGCTCGACAAGTGGAAGGAGCCGGTGCTCGCGTCGTCGACCGACGGCGTCGGCACCAAGATCGCGGTCGCGCAGGCGCTGGACAAGCACGACACCGTCGGCATCGACCTGGTCGCCATGGTCGTCGATGACCTCGTCGTGACCGGCGCCGAGCCGCTGTTCCTGCAGGACTACATCGCCGTCGGCAAGGTGCATCCGGAGAAGATCGCCGCGCTGGTCGGCGGCATCGCCGAGGGCTGCGTCCAGGCCGGCTGCGCGCTGCTGGGCGGCGAGACCGCCGAGCACCCGGGCCTGATGGGCGAGCACGACTACGACATGTCGGCCACCGGGGTCGGCGTCGTCGAGGCGTCGCAGCTGCTCTCGCCGGAAAAGGTCCGCCCGGGGGACGTCGTGCTCGCGCTCGGCTCGTCGGGCCTGCACTCGAACGGTTACTCCCTGGCCCGGCACGTCCTGCTGGACATCGCGCGGATGCCGCTGAGCGGGCACGTCGAGGAGTTCGGCCGCACCCTCGGCGAGGAGATGCTGGAGCCGACGCGGATTTACGCGAAGGACTGCCTCGCGCTCGCGGCCGAGACCGAGGTCCGGACGTTCGCGCACATCACCGGCGGTGGCCTGGAGGCGAACCTGGCCCGCGTCATGCCGCGCGGCCTGGTCGCCCGGCTCGAGCGCGGGACCTGGACGCCGGCGCCGGTGTTCGCGGTGATCGGCCAGCGCGGCAAGGTCGAGCGTGCCGAGCTGGAGAAGACGTTCAACATGGGCGTCGGCATGGTCGCGATCGTCGGCGCCGAAGACGTCGACCGGGCGCTGGCCATGCTGACCGCGCGGCACGTCCCCGCGTGGATCCTGGGTGACGTCCAGCCCGCCGGCGACGTCGACGGCCCGCGCGCGGTTCTCTCGGGCGACCACCCGCGCTTCTGAAACGTACTTGATCGCAGCTGTCACACTGGTCGAGTGGCAGCCGAAGACGTGGTGATCGGCTCCCGGTTCACGATCCCGGGAGCCGAGTTGAGCGAGCGCTTTTCGCGCTCGTCCGGCCCGGGCGGCCAGGGCGTGAACACCACCGACTCGCGCGTCGAGCTGTCCTTCGACGTCGCTTCGTCGCCGTCGATCCCGGAGCACCTGCGTGACCGGGTCCTGGCCGGGCTCGGCTCGCGGCTGGTCGACGGCGTCCTGACGATCGCGGCCAGCGAACACCGCTCGCAGCTGCAGAACCGGGAAGCGGCCCGCGGCCGCCTGACGAACCTCCTGAAGGACGCGTCGGCGCCGCCGCCGGCCAAGCGGCGCGCCACGAAGCCGTCCCGCGGTTCGAAGGAGCGCCGCCTGGCGTCGAAGAAGCGCCGGAGCGACGTGAAACGCGGCCGCTCCGGCCGCTTCGACGATTAGCTCAGCGACAAGTGCACGCACTCACCCGCCGGCCGGTAGCCGACGCGGGCGTAGACGGTGCCGATCCCCAGGTCACCCGGGGTGAGGAACGCGGTGTGCGCGCCGGCTTCGTGGACGTCGCGGGTGAGGCGCGCGGTGAGCGCCGCGGCGATCCCGCGCCTCCGGTACGCCTCGAGCACGGCGATCCCGGCGACCTCGGTGGTGCCGTCGACGATGTCCAGCGCGACCCCGCCGCCGACGACCACGCCGGCCTCTTCCGCGAGGAGGTGCCGTCCGGTGGTCTTCAGCCGGTCGGCCTCGGCGTCGCTGATCTCCGGCGCCTCGCCGAACGCGATGTTCTGCGCGGCTCGCATGCGCCGGAAGTCTTCGGTGGACTCCGGCGCCCGCAGCCGGATCCCCGCCGGAGCCGGCCGATCGACCCGGTCGGCCGGCGAACAGGTCATCAGCGGCACCCGGCGTTCGAGCGCGTACCCCGCCTCGACCAGCAGGTTCTCCAGGTCGGGGGCGACGTCGGTGAAGTACTCGAGCCGCGGGAGCAGGTCCCGCCGCCGGTACGCCTCGGTCAGGGCGCCGATCTCGGCCGCCGTCGGCTTCGCGCCGTCGTCCGGGATCGCGTAGTTGAGCATCGGATGGGCCGTGCCCGGTGAGTAGGTGGCCAGGAAGGGGCCGACCTGCTCGGTGTTCCGGCCGCGCGGCGCCGTCTTGCGGACATAAGCCTGAATAGCGGACATCGCTGGGTTGGAGCCTTTCGAGAGCATGTCAAGGAACCGCGGCCCCGGACGGGCTGGCGGGCGGAACGCTGGGCGTCAGGCCTAGCGGGGGCCGACGCCGGAGGCGGCGCCAGGCATAGGCGGTCATTCCTTGACTCGAAACGGGCTCTTCCCGGCCATCTTGGCACGGCTCGCAAGCGGTTTACTGGCGTTCCGGGTGGGCGACGGCCGCGTAGCGCGTGTCCCAGACCGAACGCGGGACCCGCATCCTGAGCGGGGCTTCGCAGATCGTCCGGCGTTGCGCCGGAATCGTGACGGGCACCGGCGGCGGCGGGTCGAGCGCCCGCCAGCCGCGACGGCTGAGGGCCGCGCCGAGCGTCGCGCCCGCCGTGTTGAGCAGGACGTCGTCGGTCGAGGTCACGCGGCCGGTGTGGATCAGATATTGCGTACCTTCCACCAGCACGGACGCGACCAGCGCGGCCAGCGCGATCCGCAGCAGGGTGCGCAGGCGGCTCATCCTCAAAGGCAGCAAGGCGCCGAGCGGGCACAGCAGCAGGACGTTGCCGATCACCTGCCAGAGCGACCCGTCGTCGCTGAAAGCCGCGGTGATGTCGGCGCCGGGAACGAGGTCGAGCGTGCTCACGCCGGAGGTGCCGACGGGCATCGTGACCAGGCACAACACCAGGAATGCGACGAGGAATGCGGCGCTGTCGACGCCGGCTGTCGCGGTCGCGTACCGGGCGGGCAGTCTTCGCCGCCGTCGAGCCGCGAGCAGTGGCCAGCCGAGCAGCGCGTACGGCAGCGCGATGGCCGAAACCGGAATCATCCCCCAGAAGGCGCGCAGCAAGGCTTCCATGCGCCTCCTCTCTCGAACCCCTCAAGAAACTTCGATGCGCGTGCCCTCCCAAGATCACCTTCGCATCACAAGATCGTCTCGGCAGTCCGAGCGGACCGCACTATTCGGTGATCTTTCCGGTGGCGCGACGAAGGTTCCCGTGGTTCGGTCGGGAGGCGCACCGTCCACAGTGGATCCTGTGGACAACCCTGTGGATGAATTCGGGGAGTTTGTGAGGAAGCCTTACTTCACAACGTAAACCCGCGATGCGGGCCTGTGTACTACTCGGCCAGCGTCCGGGCCTGCTCGAGGAGGTTCTGCAGGTGCAGACCACGGCGGACGTCGCACGGGTGCGTCGTGGTGCCGCTGGCGATCATCGCCGCGAAGTCGTCCAGCAGCGCGGTGTAGGACTCCTGCGCCGTGCCCGGTTTGCGCCCGAGCGTCCGATAACCGTGCTGTCCCCAGACGGCGACCTCGACCACGGTCGGCTGCACCGGCAGCCGCAGCGACAGCGTCGCGGTGCTGACCACGCCGTTCTCGTGCGCCAGCATCAGGTGCCAGAGGTCGCCGGGGCTCTGCCGGGCCGCCACGACCTCGGTGATCGGGCCGAGCGCGGCGTCCAGCATGTCCAGCGCGTGCGGGCCGATGTCGAACAGCGCGCCGCCGTCGTCCTGGCGCCACTCCGAAGCGGCGTACTGGCCGCCGAGCAGGGCGCCGGACAGCCAGCGCGCGCCGCCACCGGCCCAGCCGCCCGCCTGGGCGAGGTCCGCGAGCCAGTCCTGGGTCTGCGCGGAGTACCGCAAGGTCAGCACGACGAGCGCGGCGACGTCCGCGGCCGCGACGGCGTCCGCGAGCCGCTGCGCACCGGCGAGGTCGGCCGCGATCGGCTTCTCCAGGATCAGGTGCTTCCCGGCTTCGGCCGCGCGCACGCCCAGTTCGGCCTGTACCGACGGCGGAACGGCCAGCGCGACCGCGTCCACCTGCTCGAACAGCTGCTCGACGCTGCTCGCGGTGGCCGCGCAGTGCGTGTCCGCAAGCGTTTGCGCGGCCTCGGGCCGCCGGGCCCAGACCGCGGTCAGCGCCGTGCCGGGGTGATCCGCCAGGCCGGGCGCGTGGATGGTGGTCGCCCACGGGCCGGCACCGATCAGGCCGACGCGCAGCTGTCCGTCCGCGATGAGCTGTCCCACGAGCCGCAGTCTAGGTGTGTCGCTCGTCGCGCCGGAACCGCGTCCGCGGCTGGTTATGGTTCTCGCATGATCGCCGCGCGCTTCGCCCGTTTCTCCGCTGCCTCTGCCCTGCTGCTGGGGGCGTGCCTCGCCGGGGCCGCGCCCGCGTCGGCGACGGGGACCGAGGGGTCCTGCGCCGAGGGTGCCGGGGTCACCGTGGTCGTCGACTTCGGCGACCTGGGCCCGCAGTCGCTGATCCGCTGCGCGCCCGGCACGCCCGCGAACGGCATCGCGGCCCTGCAGGAGGCCGGCGTCGACGTCGCCGGCTCGCAGAAGTACGGCCTCGCCGTGGCCTGCCGGATCGACGGCAAGCCGGGTCCGGACGTCGAGTCGTGCGCGGGGATGCCGTCGGCGACGGCGTACTGGAGCTACTGGCACGCGAAGCCCGGCGGCACGTGGGAGTCGAGCCAGGAAGGCGCGCAGACGTCGAAGCCGGTCGCGAACGGCTTCGAGGGCTGGGCGTTCGCGCGGCCGAAGTCGGTCAACGACCTGCCGGCGCCGCCTCGCGTCGCGCCGGTCCGGCAGGCGGCCTCTCCGGCTCAGGCACCCGCCGAGCAGGGCAGCTCGTTCCCCTGGGGCCTGGTCATCGGGGCCGTCGTGATCGTGGTGGTCGCCGGCGCCGGGATCGTCGTCGCCCGTCGCCGGCGTGCGCAGTAGGGCGCTGCACCCCGGCGCCTGGTGGGTCTGGGCGCTCGCGCTGGCCGTCGCCGCGAGCCGGACGACGAACCCGCTGCTGCTCGGCCTGATCATCGCCATCGCGGGTTTCGTGGTCGCGAACCGGCGGAGTGACGCGCCGTGGGCGCTGGCGTTCCGGCTCTACGCGTACGTCGGCGCACTGATCGTCGCGTCGCGCGTGCTGTTCCGGATCCTGGTCGGCGGCGAGGACGGCGGCCACGTCCTCCTCGCGCTGCCCCGGATCCCGCTGACCGCCGGGTTGTCGCTGCTCGGGCCGACGTCGGCGGAGGCGCTCCTCGGCGGGTTCTACGACGGCCTGCGGCTGGCCACGATGGTCGTCTGCGTCGGCGCGGCGAACGCCCTGGCCAACCCGAAACGCCTGCTCAAGGCGGTTCCAGGGGCCCTGTACGAGGTGGGTACGGCGGTCACGGTGGCGCTGACGGTGGCGCCGCAGCTCGTCGAGAGCGTCCAGCGCGTGCGACGCGCCCGGCGGCTGCGGGCGGGGCGGACTCGCGGGCTGCGGGCGGTGAAGGGCATCGTGGTGCCGGTGCTGGAGGACGCGATGAACCGGTCGCTGCGGCTCGCGGCCGCGATGGACTCCCGGGGCTACGGGCGCCGGGCGTACCTGAGCCCCGGCGTGCGGGCGCTGATCGCTTCTTGCGTCCTGTTCGGGCTGGTGGGCGTGTGCGTCGGCGTCTACGGCGTGCTCGACGGGACGTCGTCGTGGCTCGGCGTGCCGCTGCTGGCGGTGGGCCTGGCGGTGGCTGTCGTGGGGTTCGTCCTCGGCGGACGGCGAGTCCGGCGGACGGCGTACCGGCCGGATTCGTGGGGGTGGCCGGAGACGCTGGTGGTGCTCGCGGGGGTCGCGTCGTGCGTTTCGCTCTTTCTTTCCGCTCAAGTCGATCCGGCGAACCTGTACCCGTCGTTGAGCCCGTTGCGGTGGCCGGAGGTCTCCTTGCTCCACGTGGTTTCCCTGCTCATCGCGGTGGTGCCCGCGTTCGCGGCGCCTCGTCCTCCCGGGGTGGTCCGGTGATCGAGTTTTCGCGGGTCACAGTGACCTACCCGGACGCCTCGCGGCCGGTGCTTTCGGACGTCTCGTTGCTGGTCGAGGAGGGTGAGCTGTGCCTGGTCGCGGGACCGACCGGGGCCGGCAAGTCGACTTTTCTCGGCGCGATCAACGGGCTCGTCCCGCACTTCACCGGCGGACGTCTGGCCGGGCGGGTGCTGGTGAACGGGCTGGACACCGCTGCCTACCCGCCGCGTGAGCTGGCTTCGGTCGTCGGGGTGGTCGGGCAGGACCCGCTTTCGGGGTTCGTGACCGACACCGTCGAGGAGGAGCTGGCGTACGCGATGGAGCAGCTCGCGGTGGCGCCGGACGTCATGCGCAAGCGCGTCGAGGAAACGCTGGACCTGCTGGGGATCGCGGAGCTGCGCAACCGTCCACTTCGGACTTTGTCGGGCGGGCAGCAGCAGCGCGTCGCGATCGGCTCGGTGCTGACGGCGCACCCGTCCGTCGTGGTGCTCGACGAGCCGACGTCGGCGCTGGACCCGACGGCGGCCGAGGAGGTGCTGGCGGCGATCACCCGGCTGGTGCACGACCTCGGGACGACGGTGGTCGTCGCGGAGCACCGGATGGAGCGGGTGGCGCAGTACGCGGACCGGGTGCTGTACCTGCCGGGCGACGGTTCGGTGCGGTCCGGACCGCCGTCGGAGATCTTGGCGACGTCGTCGATCGCGCCGCCGATCGCCGAGCTGGGACGGCTGGCGGGGTGGTCGCCGTTGCCGTTGTCGGTGCGGGACGCTCGCCGGGTCGCGGGCCCCTTGCGCTCTCGGCTTCAGAAATTGTCGGTGGTGAGTCGTACCCTCTCGGTGACCGGTCAAGCACTGGACGTGAGAGGGGTGGTGGTCCGATACGGAGATGTCCTGGCGGTGCGCGGGGTGGACCTGCGTGTCGGGCAGGGGGAAGTGATCGCGCTGATGGGACGCAACGGCTCCGGCAAGTCGTCGCTTCTCTGGGCGGTGCAGGGCAGCGGCCCGAGGTCGGCGGGGAAGGTCGACGTCGGTGGCGCGGATCCCGCGTCGCTCAAGCCACGAGTGGCCCGTCAGCGCGTCGGGCTGGTCCCGCAGACCCCGGCCGACCTGCTGTACCTCGATTCGGTCGACGCCGAGTGCGTACAGGCCGACACCGAATCGGAGGTCCCGGCGGGAACGGCCCGGGCCCTGCTGGACCGGCTGGCCCCCGGGATAGCCGGTGAAGCGCACCCCGGCGACCTCTCGGAAGGGCAGCGACTGGCGGTGGTGCTGGCGATCCAGCTGGCATCGGCCCCACCGGTCGTGCTGCTCGACGAGCCCACCCGCGGCCTGGACTACCACGCGAAAAGGCGCTTCGCGTCGACCCTGCGAGAGCTGGCCTCGCAGGGCCACGCGGTAGTGCTGGCCACTCACGACGTCGAGTTCGTGGCCACGGTGGCGCACCGCGTGGTGGTGCTGGCCGAGGGCGAGGTGGTCGCGGACGGCCCGACGAAGGAGGTGATCGTCGCGTCGCCGGCGTTCGCCCCGCAGGTGGCGAAGATCCTGGCACCGGAGCAGTGGCTGACGGTGGACGAGGTAGCGGAAGCCCTGGCATGAGGAGGGCGGCGGAGGGGCGGGGGCGGGCGGGCGGGGGCCGGGAGGTGCTGGCGGTTTCGCGGCGGCGGGCGGGCGGGGGCCGTGACTTGCGGCCGGCGCGACCAGCGGTGGTTGCGGCATGAGCGAATTCCTCGGCCCGCCGCCCCGCGCCGTCCGGATCGCCCTCCGGCCCGCGCTGGTCCTCGGCGTCGCGTCCGTCCTCGGCCTCGCCATGTTCTGCTGGCCCCTCTTCGCTCACCCCGCGCCGAGCGAAGCCGCGCACACCGCCGATGCCCCTTTCGTCTTCATGGCGACCCTGCCGGTGCTGATCCTCGTCGTCCTCGCGGAACTCTCGCGTGGGGGCATCGATGCCAAAGCGCTCGCCCTGCTCGGGGTGCTTTCGGCGGTCAACGCCGGCCTGCGGCCGCTCGGGGCCGGGACCGGGGGTATCGAGCTCGTGTTCTTCCTGCTCGTGCTCGCCGGGCGGGTGTTCGGGCCCGGCTTCGGGTTCGTGCTCGGCTCGACTTCGCTCTTCACCAGCGCGCTGCTCACCGCCGGGGTCGGGCCGTGGCTGCCGTTCCAGATGCTCGCGTCCTCGCTCATCGGGCTCGGCGCCGGGCTCTTGCCACGGAAACCGCGCGGCAGGACAGAAATCGCGATGCTCGTGGCGTACGGCGTCTTCGCCGCCTACTTCTTCGGGCTCCTCATGAGCCTCTGGTCATGGCCGTTCCTCGCCGGAACCAGCGTCGGCGCCACCGCGGGCCTCGGGTTCGTCCCCGGTGCGCCGCTCGCCGACAACCTCCACCGGTTCGCGGTGTTCACCGTCCTGACCTCGACCCTCGGCTGGGACACCGGCCGCGCGATCACCAACGCCGTCGCGATCGTCCTGCTGGGTCCGGCCGTCCTAGCCGTGCTGCGGCGCGCGGCCCGGCGGGCTGCCTTCGACGCGCCCGTGGGATTCGGTCAGCCGTAGGAGTAGAAGCCGCGGCCGCTCTTCTTGCCCAGCAGGCCCGCGTCCACCATGCGCAGCAGCAGCGGCGGCGACGAGTACAGCGGCTCCTTGAACTCCGCGTACATCGAGTCCGCGATGGCCTTGATCGTGTCCAGCCCGATCAGGTCGGACAGGCGCAGCGGGCCCATCGGGTGGGCGGTGCCCAGCTCCATGCCGCGGTCGATGTCCTCGGCCGACGCGAAGCCCGATTCGATCATGCGGATCGCCGAGAGCAGGTACGGCACCAGCAGCGAGTTCACGATGAACCCGGCGCGGTCCTGCGAACGGATGACGGTCTTGCCCAGCGCCGTCGTCGCGTGCTCCTCGGCGCGGCGGGCCGTCTCCTCGCTGGTCAGCAGCGAGGGCACCAGCTCGACCAGCGGCAGCACCGGCACCGGGTTGAAGAAGTGGATGCCGACCACCTGCTGCGGCCGGCTCGTCGCCATGCCCAGCTTCATGATCGGGATCGACGACGTGTTGGACGCGAACAGCGCGTCCTCCGCCTCGACGATCTTGTCGAGCTGGCGGAAGACGTCGACCTTCGCCTGCTCCTGCTCGAGGATCGCCTCGATGACCAGTTCGCGGTCGGCGAACTCGGCGATGTCCGTCGTGAAGCGGAGGCGGCTCAGCGCCGACTCGGCGTCCTCGGGGGTGAGCTTGCCGTTCTTGACGCCGCGTTGCAGCGACTTCTCGATCCGGGCCTTGCCCGCGTCGAGTGCCGGCTGGTTCACCTCGGTGACCACGACGTCCACTCCGGACCGGGCGTGCACCTCGGCGATACCGGACCCCATGAGGCCCGCTCCGACGACTCCAACCCGACTTACCACCGGCTCACTCCTTCATCGGCTACCCAGCCCCGCATCGGCGGACCGTGGGCAGCACACAGCGCGCGAGGGCGGTCGCCGGAGTTTGTGGTCCGGCTATGCCCTCGCGCGGTTACGCGTGCTCAACGACGGTACTCGCCGTACCCGTCGTCGTACGGGTCGTCTTGATCATCGCTATCGGCTTCCTCGTAGTGACCACTAGAGGAACCAGTCGACAGCTCGCGCTGCAAAGCATCGAAGTCGGTCTCGTGCGAGCTGTACTTGAGCTCACGCGCCACCTTCGTCTGCTTGGCCTTAGCCCGGCCGCGCCCCATGGCTCGACCCCCTCGCACAGGGGCGGGGCGGCCGGGGGAATCGGCGGCCCCGCATCGTCTCGACAATTCTTTCCTGCTCACACCGTACCGTGTCCGGGGGGTTCGATGCGACGTGGCACGGTGTGCCGGTCGCGACAGTGTCCGCCGGACGCCGGTTACCGGCCGGTCGGTGGCGATCGACGCAGGTAGGCGTGCCACGATCTACTCGTGCTCCGTCCCTTCGTGGCCTACTTGCGGGTGTACGAGCCCCTGCTCGCCCTGGGCGAGCCGCCGGACGAACGGCTGCGTGCGGCCGTCGCGGCGGCCAAGCTGCGACGCACCGACGCGGGGGCGCGCGAGCAGGCCATGTGGCTCAAGTCACAGGTCGCCGCGCCGCGGCGGCTGCTGCCCGCCGAGCTCGCCGACGGGCGTCCGGCACCGAGCCTGCTGACCGACGTCCTGGTGCTCGCGGCCGAGGACGTGCCGGAGGGCAAGGAAGAGCACGGGCCGTTCGTGTGCCCGCTGGAGCTGCGGGCCCGCTCGGCCGCCGCGCTGGTCACCTTCCTCGGCGACGCGCACCCGGCGCTGAAGAACGTCGTCCTCGACGAGGGCGGCTTCACCCAGGAGACGATCCGCGCGCGGACGAAGTCGGCGCTGACGGACCTGAGCACGTCGGCGGCGCACACGCTGTCGACGACCTGGACCGTCCCGCTGCCGTGGTTCGTGCTGATCGACCCCGACGAGCGCCGGCTGGTGCTCGGCGGCGGCCGCGACGCCCCGGAGCGCGAGGTCTCCTGGCGCGCCACCCTCGCCGACGCGCAGCACCGGGCGCGCGAGGCCGGCGAGCTGCTGGAGCAGACGTTCGGCGACTCCGGGCCGGGGCGCGTGCTGTTCGAGACGCGGCGGTGGCTGGACAACTTCCACCCGGACTCCGTGGTCGAGCTCGACTACGGCGGGCTGGTGCAGCTGTTCGCCGACCCGATCCTGGAGGCCGACAACACCGCCGACGAGGTCCACGACATCCTGGACGCACTGCGCTCCGGCAACGTCGAGGAGCTGGCCGAGCTGTTCTCCGACCTGCGCGAGTTCTGGGGCGACCTGGCGTCCCGCGAACGCTCGAACTAGCCGCCCGCCGGGCTCCCAAAACTGTCGGTGCCCGCCGGTAGCGTGGAAAACGGGGGCTGCTCAGCGCAGCTCGGGCACCCGCACCTCGCCGACCGGGCGGCCGCCGCCGAGCACCGAGCCGTGGGCCAAGCCGTCGAGCCTCGAAACGTCCACACCCAGGTACCGCAGCGCCTCGACGGCCAGCGGCGCGCACGCCCGCTTGTTGCCGTCGTCGATCTTCACCGCCATCGCGAACCCGTCCGGGAGCGCGAACGCGTGGACGCCCTCCGCGCCGCCCTTGGACACCAGACCGTCCACGGCGGACATCAGGTCCGTGTCCTCGCGGCCGGTGCCCGCCACCAGCCACGGGTGCGCGCGCATCGCCGAGGCGACCGCCTGCGCCGGCCCGTCCGGCGCGACGGCCACGCGGCCGAACGCCCGGGCCAGCGACGTCAGGGAAAACGCGAACAGCGGCGCGCCACAGCCGTCGACACCCGTGTGGGCGATCGGCTCGCCGGTCAGGTCGGACACGGCCGCCGCGATCGCCTGCTGGAGCGGGTGGTCCGGGGACTCGTAGCCGGACGTCGGCCAGCCGGCGCGCACGCACGTCGTCAGCATCGCCGTGTGCTTGCCCGAGCAGTTCATCATCACGCGCCGCGGCTCGGCGGCGTCGCGCATGCTCGGCACGTGCAGCGGGAAGTCGGGCGGGCACGCGAGGTCGTCTTCCTGCAGCCCGGCGGCCTGCAGCAGCTCCAGGACCCGCTTGACGTGCATGGGCTCGCCGGAGTGCGACGCGCACGCCAGCGCCAGGTCCTCGCCCGTGAAGTCCAGGCCGGACCGCAGCATCCCGACGGCCTGCAGCGGCTTGTTGGACGAGCGCGGGAAGACCGGGGAAGTCACGTCGCCGAGGGCCAGGCGCGCGTCGCCTTCGGGGCCGGTGATCACGAGCGCGCCGCGGTGGACGCTTTCGACGAACCCGGAACGGACGACTTCGGCGAGGACGGGGTTCGTCACTCGCCGTGCCCGCCTTCGCTCTCCAGCAGCTCGTCCACAGTGGCCGAACCCTGCTGGTAGCGCTTCGCGATCTCCGCGTTGAACGCGTCCATCACGCCCTGGACCTCGCGCCGGAAGGACGACACCGACAGCTCTTCGCTGGCGTAGGTGTCCAAAGCGGAGGCGAGCTTCTCGTCCGTCAGGGACTCGACGTCGGTGAGATCGGTGTCGCCGATCAGGGCCTCGGCGTGCCGGCGGTGCTCTCCGGCGCGCGACGGCTCGAGCTGCTGGTGACGTCCGGAACCGGCGGCCGGGCCCAGCGCGTTGTCCGCCAGGATCGTGGCCAGCTGGTCGACGATGCTCGACTCGCCGCCGGAGCTGCGCCGCGCCTGCTCGGCGCGGACGATGTCGATCCGGGCGTGCAGGAGACGGCGCAGGTAGGACAGGTCCGTCTCTTCCTGCGCGGCTTCGTCGCGCCGCTCGCGCAGCACCTTCAGCGGCAGTTCACCCAGGCCGCTGAGGTACCCCGGGCCGAGCACGCGGTCGATCCGCCGCCTGCCGCCGGGCCGCACTTCGATCACAGCGCAGTTTATCCCGGTTGAGCGTGATCTCGCTGTCAGGGGCTTTCGTTCAGCCACGAAGTTGCGCCGCCGCCGCGCGGCCCGGCGCGGGCTGCTCCGACAGGACGGAGTCGGGGTCGATCGCCGCCTGGACGAGGTTGTCCTCCGAGCCCGCCAGCAGCTCGGCGCCCACCGGAGTAGACCGCTTGACCAGCGCCAACGCGATCGGTCCCAGCTCGTGGTGCTGGATCACCGTGCCGATCCGGCCGACGGTCCGGCCGTCGAGCAGCACCGGGTCGCCGGTTTCCGGTCTGATCTCGGGCGAACCGTCCAGGTGCAGCAGGAGCAGGTTGCGCGGCGGACGTCCCACGTTGTGGACTTTCGACACCGTCTCCTGGCCGCGGTAGCAGCCCTTCGCGACGTGCGCGGCCGAGCCGACCCAGCCCACCTCGTGCGGGATCGTGCGGTCGTCGGTGTCCACTCCCAGCCGCGGCCGCAGCGACTCGACGCGCAGCGCGTCGAACACCCAGCTGCCGGCCGCGCGGGCCCCAGCGTCGGTGAGGCGCTTCCACCAGTCCACCAGCGACGCGCGCGGAACCGCCAGGTCGACGCTCGACCGGCCCGGCCACGGCATCCGCCGCGCGAAGCCGCCACCCGGCAACGCCGCGACCGCGTACGGCTCGGGGCCGACCTCGGCGCCGGCCGCGCTCAGCACGCGCTCGGCGTCCGGGCCGAGCACGGTGAGCAGGGCCAGCTCGTCGGTCGCGTCGCGGATGTCCACCTTGGACCAGAACTTCATGGCTTCGAGGTACTCGCGCAGCGTCTGCGGACCGCCCTTGGGCAGCGCGCTCGTGACGCTCGTGCCCGGGTCGGTGTCGAGGTAGACGGTGCCGTCGAGGTGCGCGACCACCATGTGCGTCTCGACGCGGCCCTGGCTGTCGAGCACCAGCGCCTCGGTGCCGGTTCCCTCGGCCAGCTC
Source organism: Amycolatopsis sp. NPDC005961 (assembly GCF_040629235.1). Taxonomy (NCBI): domain Bacteria; kingdom Bacillati; phylum Actinomycetota; class Actinomycetes; order Pseudonocardiales; family Pseudonocardiaceae; genus Amycolatopsis; species Amycolatopsis sp. NPDC005961. Next base: position 157,900 of record NZ_JBEXVF010000004.1, read on the forward strand.
GGTCACGTGCTGCGAGATCACCAGGTGCAGCCACGAAAGCCGCTCTTCGCCGGAGACGGCGAGGACCTCGCGGTGCGACCGGTCGATCACGACCACGCCGCGCGACGCCGTGCGCTGCTCCGCGAACGGGTCTCCCCAGTGCCAGGGCACTCCGGCTTCCGGGTGGTCGTCAGGCGGAGGGATGGATCCGGGCACGTCCAGCAGCGGCGAGCGGTACGGCATACCGCCCAGCCTAGGTGAGTACCGTGTCGGCATGCGCGTGCTCGTCTTCCTCGACGGAACCCCGGCCGACCCCGACGCCGCCCAGATCAAGGTCGACGACCTCGGTCTGCTGCGCGGCGACGGCGTCTTCGAGACGATCCTCGTCGTCGACGGCAAGCCCCGCGAACTGCGTCCGCACCTCGAGCGGCTCGCCCGCTCGGCCGCCATGCTCGACCTGCCCGAGCCCGACCTGAGCGCGTGGGAACGGGTCGTTTCGCTGGTGCTCGAAAGGTGGTCCGGCAGCGCCGAAATGGCGTTGAAACTGGTGTACACCAGGGGTTCCGACGGCGACCCCGGCGCCGGCCCGACCGGGTTCGCGCTCGGTTCGGAGGTCTCGCCGTCGATCTTGCGGGCCCGCGCCGAGGGCGTCGCCGCGATCACCCTCGAACGTGGTTTCCCGCCGGACCTCGCCGAGCGCGCGGCCTGGCTGCTGCTCGGCGCGAAGCCGTTGTCGTACGCCGTCAACATGGCCGCGGTGCGCGAAGCCGGCCGCCGCGGCGCCGAAGATGTGATTTTCACCGCCGCCGACGGCTCGGTGTTCGAAGGGCCGACGTCGACCGTGGTGCTGGCGAAGGGCCGGACGCTCTACACACCGCCGTCGAGCATCGGCATCCTGCCGGGCACGACGCAGGCCGCGCTGTTCCGCGGGGCCGAGAAGGCGGGCTGGGCGGTCAAGGTGGAGCCGCTGACCGTCCGCGACCTGGTCGAGGGCGACGGCGTCTTCATGGCGTCGAGCGTGCGGAAGCTGACCCGCGTGCACACGCTGGACGGCGAGCGGCTGCCGGATTCGTCGGCCGGGTACGCCGAGCTGGTGGCGGCCTACGAGAGCGAATACGCCTGAGTGATCCGCACGATCGCCGGCGCGACCTCCTCGGCGCGGTAGGCGGCGATCTTGTGGTGCCCGTCGATGATCAGCTCGCGGTCGCCGTCGGCCAGCACGACCGCGACCGGGCGGTGGCCGGTGCGGATGGCGGTCCGGTAGTAGCCGACGCGGGCCTCGTCGGACGGCGGCCAGACGTCGGTGGGGGTGAGCAGCTGGTCCTCGGCCAGCCGTTCGGGACCGCTCACGCGGTAGTCGCCGTCGACGAGCAGGTCGAGGACCGGGCCGAGCGTGGTGGCGAGCGGGCGGCGCAGCTGACCGGTGGCCAGCGCGATCCGCAGCGACTGGGGCAGCTCCGCCCGCGCTCGCGCGTTCACGTCCAGGAAACCCGTGCCACCGCTGATCGTCACCTTCTCCACGCCTATGAGGACGGGCGGCGGCGCGACAAGGTTCCAGCTCTCACGCGGACGGGTGCACGGCGTGACCCGGGTCTCACTCGCGTGGCGGTACAGGACTTTCAGGACATCCGGAACCGCACCCGGGTGCCCGGCCGGGCCTGCGCGAGCGCGCTCAGCGCACCGGCCCGGACGACGGCCGCGACGGGGTAGCCGCCGGTGGTCGGGTGGTCGGCGAGGAACACCACCGGCAGCCCGCTCGGCGGCACCTGGATCGCCCCGGTGACCACGCCTTCGCTGGGCAGTTCGCCTTCGATAGCCCGCCGCAACGGCGTCCCGTCGAGGCGCAGGCCGACGCGGTTCGACTCGGCCGTGACCGTCCACCACGCCGACAGCCCGCCGGCCGGGTCGTCGAGCCAGTCGTCGCGGGGGCCGAGCGTCACCGGGACGACCAGGTCGGCCGGCGCGGGACTCGGCACGACGACGTCCGCGCCCGCCGGGATCCCGGGTTCGCCGAGGGGCAGCACGTCGCCGGCGCGAAGCGGCGCCGGGCCGATGCCCGACAGGACGTCCGACGAGCGGCTGCCCAGCACCTCGTCCACCGCGATCCCGCCGGAAACCGCCAGGTAGCAGCGCAAGCCGGCCGCCGGCGTGCCGACCGACACCGTCTGGCCGGCCCGCACCGGCACCGGCACGTGGGACCCGACGGTCCGGCCGTCGACCGAAACCGGGACGGCCGGACCGGTCACCGCGACCGTCGCCGAGGCCGTGAACCGCACCGACGGGCCGCCGAGCAGGGCTTCGATCCCGGCGGCCCCCTCGGAGTTGCCCACCAGGCGGTTCGCCAGCCGCAGCGACGCCGTGTCGAGCGCCCCGGACGGGGCGACGCCGAGGTGCGCGTAGCCGGGCCGGCCCAGGTCCTCGACCAGCGCGTACCGCCCGGGGTCGACGACTTCGACGGACCTCATCGGACGGCCCGGAAGCGGACGCGGTCACCCGGCGCGAACAGCGCGGGCGGGTCGGCGTGCGGGTCGAACAGCGTTGCCGAAGTGTGCCCGAGCAAGCGCCAGCCACCCGGGGACGCCCGCGGGTAGACGCCGGTGAACTCACCGGCGATCCCAACCGACCCGGCCGGGACGCGGGTGCGCGGGGACTCGAGCCGCGGCTGCCGCAGTTCCGGGGGAAGCCCGGTCAGGTAGCCGAATCCGGGCGCGAACCCGGTGAACGCGACGGTGTAGACGGCCTGGGTGTGCAGCTCGGCGACCGCGTCCGCGGAGACCCCGGCGTCCGAGGCGATCAGGGAAAGGTCCTCGCCGTCGTAGCGGACGTCGAGGGTGACTTCGCGGGGCTCGCCGGCCGGTGGGTGCGTCAGGTCGGCGTCGTCCAGCAGCTCTTTGACGGCGGCCACGCCGCCGACGACCAGCAGGCTGCGGGCGCCGGGCACGAGGTCGACGACGGCGCCGGGACGCGCGGCGAGGACCGTGGCGTGAGCCGCCCGCATCTGGTCGAGCGAATCGCAGTCGAGCAGGGCGGCGTCCTCGCCACAGCGCCGCCAGCGCACGGCGTCAGCCGACGACGCGACGCAGCAGGGCCGAGGTGTGCGGCTGCATCTCCTGGCCCATCATCGCGCGCTCCTCGACGTAGCCGAGGGAGCCTTCGATGAGGCCGTACAGCCGCTGGGCCGCGGTGACGTCCTTGGCCGTGGCCGTGCGGATCACCGCGTCGGTGCCGAGCTCCCAGGACGTCTGGGTGCGCGGCTTGCCGTAGTACAGCTCGACGATGCCGGTGTTGTGGGTGAGCAGCAGCTCGATCGTGTCGTCCGCCTGCGGCCGCCAGAACCCGGACTCGCGGGCGGCGGGACGGATGACGTTGCCGTCGTCGTCCAGCAGCCACGCGCGGGCCTCGTGGACGAGGAACGGGCGGCCGTCGTGGGAGATCGTCAGCTGCTGCGCGAACTTGCGCGGGCCTTCGATGGTCGGGTAGTCGACCTCGCCCTCACCGCGCCAGACGCCGACGAGCGGCAGCAGCGCGAGGCAGGCTTCGTTGAGGTCCGGCCCCTCACGCAGGTTCGCGGTGTCGTTCGGGATGGGCAGGTCGTCCCACAGCGGGAGGTTGCGCGCGCGGGTGCTTTCCGCGCGGATCTCCGCTGCCACGATGGCGTCGTCGCCGCTGGCACTCATCGGTCAGCGCTGGTCCGCGTACAGGCGGTAGACGACGTACACGGCGAACCAGGTGATCGCGACGCCGGCCAGCACCAGCAAAGTCGTAAACAGAGCTTCCACGCCCAGCAGGATAGTCCGCCGCCGCCCACCGGGCCCGGTGCAGGGTCGCCGCGGTGAGCACGGTCACCGCGAGCAGGCCCCGGAAAGCCGTGAAGGCCACCTCCAGGAACTCAAAGTTCCTCAAGGTGGCCTTCACGAAGTACGCGAGTCAGGCGACGGAGATGGCCAGCTGGTGCAGGCCCGGACCCTCCGCCGTCACGGATGCTTCGCCGTTGCCGGTGCGGTGCAGTGCGCGCACCGTCCACTCGCCCGGGGCCGCGTAGAAGCGGAAGTCGCCGTCGGCCGAGGAGACCACCTCGCCGGTGAAGTCGCCGCCGCCGTCGAGGAGGCGGACGAACGCGCCGCCGACCGGGCCGTCCGCGCCCGTCACCTTGCCCGCGAGCACGACCTGGCCCTTGGTGTCGTAGTCCGCCGGCGTGGCCTCCTGGACCGGTGCGCCGCAGCTGTCGTCGACCGCCATCACTTCGCTCCCAACTCGACCGGCACGCCGACCAGCGAGCCGTATTCCGTCCACGAACCGTCGTAGTTCTTCACGTCCTCGTGGCCGAGCAGCTCGTGGAGCGCGAACCACGCGATGGACGAACGCTCGCCGATGCGGCAGTAGGCGATGGTGCCCTTGCTCGCGTCGATGCCCTGCTCCTTGTAGAGCTCGTCGATCTCGGCCTCGGTCTTGAAGGTGCCGTCCTCGTTGGCCACCTTCGCCCACGGCACGTTCAGCGCGCCCGGGATGTGGCCGGGGACCTGGGACTGCTCCTGCGGCAGGTGCGCCGGGGCGAGCAGCTTGCCGGAGAACTCGTCCGGCGACCGGACGTCGACGAAGTTCTTCGCGCCGATGGACTGGACGACCTCGTCGCGGAACGCGCGCAGGGAGAGGTCCTGGTCCTTGGCCTTGTAGTCGGTGGTGTCGCGCTTGACCTCGTCGGAGCTCAGCTCACGGCCGTCGAGCTCCCACTTCTTGCGCCCGCCGTCGAGCAGCTGGACGTTCTCGTGGCCGTAGAGCTTGAAGTACCAGTACGCGTAGGCGGCGAACCAGTTGTTGTTGCCGCCGTAGAGGATCACGCGGTCGTCGTTCGAGATGCCCTTCTCCGACAGGAGCTTCTCGAAGCCCTCCTTGGAGACGAAGTCGCGGCGCACCCCGTCCTGCAGGTCCTTGCGCCAGTCGAACTTCACCGCGCCCCGGATGTGGCCTCCGTCGTACGCGGTGGTGTCCTCGTCGACCTCGGCGAACACGACGCCGGGGGTGTCCAGGTTCTCCTCGGCCCACTGGGTGGTGACCAGGACATCTTCACGGCTCATGAGAACAGAACTCTCTTTCTGGGTTGGACTTCAGGACGACGCGCGGGCGGGACTGAAGCGTTTGATCAGCAAGAACATTTCGCAGCCGAGGCAGAAGTCGAAGGCCGCGTTGAGGAAGGCCGCGAAGAGCGCGAACGCCGTCGCGACGATGCCGAGCGGGGTGAGGTCGAGCGCGAACCCGATCGTGCCGACGAGCGCGAACACGAACCCGACGGCCTGGGCGAACCGCAGCGGCGCCGCGTCCTCCCGCTCGTCGGTCGGGCCGAGGCGCGGGGCGACGAGCGTGCGGTACACGATCGAGTAAGGCGCCGGCTTCAGCCCGACGAACGCGCCGATGGCGAACACGACGGTCTGGATCGCCAGCAACGGCCACCACTGGGTGACCAGGACGACCGCGAGCACGATCGTGGTCAGGATGGCGGCGAAGCGCGGGCCCCGCGGGTCGACGGCCGGTCCGGCGGACATGGTTCCTCCAGCTGGAGCAGAGGGGGGTGCGTGCGAACGGCACGCTTCAGCGACATCAAGGCTGGGGTGAAACCGGACGTGCTTCAGCGCCGGTCGGAGTGGGTGCGACACAGGCTGCTGCGGACGCGGCAGAGGTCCACTGCGCGTCGCTGCGTCAAGAAGGTGTTCAGCCCGGTCACGGGTGCGAGGGTACCCAGAGCTCCCTCAGGGTGGGAACCACGTTCATACCTTGGGACGATTCCCGACGCGTGGGACACGGCCTGGTCAGGGCGTCCGGGTCGTGAGATGAGGCCTCAGCGCGTCCAGCAGCTCGGGGCCCTTGGGGACGCCGCCGACGCGCAGCAGCTCCCGGCCGTCCGGGGTCAGCGCGATCGTGGTCGGCGTCCGCAGCACGGAGAGGGACTGCGCGACCTCGGGCTGGTTCGTCACGTCGAGCTCGACGTGGTGCAGGCCGTCGGTCCGCTCGGCCAGCGGCTCGAGCACGGCCTTCGCGTGCCGGCACGGCGCGCAGAAGGTGGTGGAGATCTGGACCAGCGTCACGGCGGACGCCGGGTCGAGGACGTCGGTGACGGGGCCGGGCAGCGCGCGGGCCGGAACCTCGGCTTCGGGCTTGGCCACGCGCACGCGGCCGTTGCGGGCCTTCAGCAGCGCGCCGACCGCGAGCCCGGCCACCAGCACCGCCACGAGCACCCACAGCCCCGTCACCGGTCGCCTCCTACTTGCTCAGCTCCGCGAACGACACATCGGTCGCCTCGCCCTTGATCGTCACCGACCCGCTCTGCACCCGCACGCCGGTCGGGGTGACCGACAGCGGCAGGTCCTTGGTGTTGATCGACGCGCTGAAGTTCGGCATCAGTGCTTTCTGCACCGCTGACGGAACGATGGTGGTCTCCTGGTCATTCCCGAACTGCAGCCGCTTGGGGATGAACCTGATCGCCCCGCCCTTCGCGTCGGCCTCGATCATCGCGAAGCAGAAGATTTCCAGATCCTTGCCCGCGAACGAAAGGTGTCCCGAAATGCGGACACCGGTGCTCGACTGGTCCTGGTCGGCCTGGCCCTCGGTGGTGGTCGTCGGAGTCGGCGTCGGCTCGCTCTGCCCGCTGTCGCCGTTCTCGACGTAGTCCGTGGTCGCCGGCTCGATCCGCAGGTCCTTGATCTTGTCCAGCGGCGAGACGCGCGCCAGGTCGGCGGCCTTGATGGTGACGGCGCCGGTCAGCTTGCCGATCTTGATCGCCTTCGTGTTGCCGCTCGTGAGGTCCGACAGCGGCGCGGTGACGTCCTCGAGCTCGGCATTGAGCGCGACGTCCTGGAGCTTGTCGCCGACGGGGACACCGGCCGCAGACACGCTGATGTGACTGTAGTCACCGCCCAGCGCCTGCGTGAGGAACGGGAAGCCGTGGATCGTCACCGAGGGGTCGTCGGTCAGCTGGAGCTGCGTCCGCGCCTTCTGGGAGATCGTGTGCTCGGCGAAGGCCGCGGCGCCGAAGTCGGCGCCGACCAGCAGCAGCACCAGCACGACGAGAGCGATCACCCAGCGCCGTGCCCGGCGTCCGCGGCGCCGCGCGTCCGGCCTCGGTGCGGGTCGGTCGTCCCGGGTCACGGGCCTGCTCACCATCGCGTCCGTACTCCTGTTCGTCGGGTCCACCGGAGTTTCTCCAGGTGTGATCGATCCAGCAAGGGTTAGGTGCCGGGCGGTCGAGCCGCTATTCTCACTTAGCACCGAACAACGCCACCGTGCGGCGACGATTTGTGAAGGCGGTGCGGCTCATGAGCCTGGACCTTCTGGTGTTGACTGCGGAAGCCGATGCCACTTCGGTGCTTCCCGCGCTGGACCTGCTGCCGCACACCGTACGCGTCCGCCCTCCCGAGGTGACGGCCCTGCTCGACGCGGGCCACCGCGACGTGATCGTGCTGGACGCCCGCAGCGACCTGGCCTCGGCGAAGAGCCTTTGCCGCCTGCTCAAGGGCGCCGGCGAAGAGGAAGCGTCCACCCCGATCATCGCGGTCGTCGGCGAAGGCGGCCTCGTCGCGGTGAGCGCCGAATGGCGCACCGACGACATCCTGCTTCCCACCGCGGGCCCGGCCGAGGTCGACGCGCGGCTGCGGCTGGTGACGACCCGCGACGGCGGTTCCGCCCAGGTGGAGGCCGAGCTGCGGGTCGGCGAGCTGGTCATCGACGAGGCGACCTACACCGCCCGCCTGCGCAAGCGCACCCTCGAACTGACCTACAAGGAGTTCGAGCTGCTCAAGTACCTCGCGCAGCACGCCGGCCGGGTGTTCACCCGCGCCCAGCTGCTGCAGGAGGTCTGGGGCTACGACTTCTTCGGCGGCACCCGCACGGTCGACGTCCACGTGCGGCGGCTGCGCGCCAAGCTCGGCCCCGAGCACGAGCAGATGATCGGCACCGTGCGCAACGTCGGCTACAAGTTCGAGCGGCCCGCCAAGGGCGGCGCGCGGCCGAGCGTGCCCGCGCAGGCCGAAGCCCCGGCCGAGACCCCCGAACTCGCGCGCTGACCGTCCCACGTTCACCAGGACGCGCTGACAGCCGTCGAGTTGCCTCCTCCGGCGGTACGGTCGCAGGGTGAGCGGAGACGGCGAATGGCGCCAGGAACTGGACGAGCAGCAGCTCGAGGACGTGCGTGGGCTGCTGCTGGCCGTGCGCGAGGCCGACGGGCGGCCCGAGACCGAACCCGAGGGGCCGCTGCCCGGTGAGTTCGACGGCGGTGAGCACCTCGTCGCCTGCGTCGAAGGCGAGGTCGTCGGCTACGCCCACCTCGACACCACGGGCGACTCCTTCGGGCACCAGGTCGCCGAGCTGTTCGTGCACCCCGCCCACCGCAACCGCGGCTACGGCGCGAAGCTCCTCCAGGCCGTCGACGAGCGCGCCGCGGTGGGGTTCCGCATCTGGGCCCACGGTGACCACCCGGCGGCGCGGCAGCTGGCCGTGCGCACCGGCCTCGAGCGCAAGCGCGAGCTGCTGATCCTGCACACCGAGGTCGAGGGCGCGGACTGGCCGGAGCCGCGGCTGCGCGACGGCGTCTCGCTGCGGACGTTCGTCCCGGGGCAGGACGAGGACGCCGTCATCCGCGTCAACGCGCTGGCGTTCGACTGGCACCCCGAGCAGGGCGCGCTGACCGTCGAGGACCTCCGCGCGGACGAGGACCGGCCGTGGTTCGACCCGGACGGCTTCTTCCTCGCCGAGCAGGGCGGCGAGGTGATCGGCTTCCACTGGACGAAGGTCCACGAGGCGACGCCGGGCCGCTTCGACGGCGAGCGCGTCGGCGAGGTCTACGTCGTCGGCGTCGACCCGGCGGCGCAGGGCGGCGGGCTCGGCCGGGCGCTGACGCTCGCCGGGCTGCGGTATCTCGCGAGCCGCGGGCTGCGGCAGATCATCCTGTACGTCGAGGGCGACAACGCCCCGGCGCTCGCCGTCTACACCAAGCTCGGGTTCACACGTCACGAAACCGACGTCCAGTACGGTCGGTGACCACGATGGACACCGCGCGAACAGTCCGTCACGGTGTGCGAACGCGCAGGTCACGGCCGGGACACGGCACCCTATCGGGCTAGTAGCACTGCTCACATCCTGGGCCTTGTTCACTTCGCGTTCATTTGTTCACGGCCGACCGTCCACCAGGGCTGCCTAATGTCCGGATCCGGCGCGGCAGCACAGCCGCGACGACCCGGTCAAGCTCCTGATGGAGGAAACAGCAGTGAAGATCATGCGGCCCCTGAGCGCGGTGGGCATCGTCGCGAGCGCCGCCCTCGTGCTCGCCGCCTGTGGTTCCGACCCCGCGGCGTCCAACAGCGGCAGCTCGAACTCGGCTTCGGCACCCGCTGCCACCGGCACCGCCGACGTGGAGTGCGGTGGCAAGAGCCCGCTCTCCGCGGAAGGTTCGTCGGCCCAGAAGAACGCCATCGACATCTTCACGCAGCAGTTCAGCAAGAAGTGCGCCGGCCAGCAGGTCAACTACAACCCGAGTGGCTCGGGCGCCGGCGTCAAGCAGTTCAACGCCAACCAGATCGACTTCGGCGGCTCGGACTCGCCGATCAAGGACGCCGACGCCGCGGCCGCCAAGGCCCGCTGCGCCAGCGACGCCTGGAACATCCCGCTCGTCGTCGGCCCGATCGCGGTCGCCTACAAGCTGTCCGGCGTGGACAAGCTGACGCTGACCCCGTCGGTGACCGCCAAGATCTTCAGCGGTGGCATCACCAAGTGGAACGACCCGGCCATCAAGGCGGTCAAGGGCAACGAGAGCCTGAACCTGCCGGACAAGCCGATCCAGGTCGTCTCCCGCGCCGACGAGTCGGGCACCACCGACAACTTCCAGAAGTACCTGGGCGCGGCCGCGAAGGCCGACTGGACCAAGGGTGCCGGCAAGAAGTTCAACGGTGGCGTCGGCAACGGTGCGCAGGGCTCCAACGGCGTCGCGACCGCGGTGAAGGCTTCCGACGGCGGCATCACCTACGTCGAGGGCGCGTTCGCCAAGGACGGCCTGACCCCGGCCCTCATCGACAGCGGCTCCGGCGGCGTCGAGCTCAACGCGGCGAACGTGGCGAAGTCCCTCGACGCGGCGAAGTTCCTCAAGGACGGCTCGAACGACCTCGCGCTCGACCTCAACGGCATCTACGCCAGCAACACCGCGGGTGCCTACCCGCTGCTGCTGACGACCTACGAGATCGTCTGCTCGAAGTACGCGAACCCGGACGTCGCGAAGGCCGTCAAGGCGTTCCTGACGGTGGCCGCCACCGACGGTCAGCAGCCGCTGTCCGCCAAGGGCTACGTGCCGATCCCGCAGTCGCTGCAGACCAAGGTCCTGGCCGCGGTCAAGGCGATTTCCTGAACCGGCGTTGCGACTGATATCCGAGTGATAGAGGCTGGTCAGAGCTAGCTGATGAGCGAGTCATCCTCGACGCGAACGCCCACCGGCGACCCCGGTGGGCGTTCGTCGTCCGCCACGACGCCCCCGGAGGTCCCGATTTCGGAGCAAGCAGCCCCGCCGGCGGCGCCCCAGCCGCCCGCGAGCGAGAAACCGAAGAAGGTGCGGCCCGGTGACCGCATCTTCCAGAACCTGACCACCGGGGCCGGGATCTTCGTCGTCGCCCTGATCGGCCTGATCGGGCTCTTCCTGCTCATCCAGGCGATCCCCGCGTTGCAGGCCAACAAGGGCAACTTCCTGACCAACCACGGTTGGTCGACCAACGACCCCGCGAACATGTCGTTCGGCATCCTCGACCTCCTCGAGGTCACGGTGGCGACGTCGCTCGTGGCGCTGATCATCGCGATGCCGGTTTCGCTGGGCATCGCGCTGTTCCTGACCCAGTACGCGCCGAAGCGGCTCGCGCGGCCGTTCGCGTACGTCATCGACCTGCTCGCCGCGGTGCCGTCGATCATCTTCGGCCTGTGGGGCATCCTCGTGTTCGCCCCGGCGATCGAGCCGTTCTCGCAGTGGATCAACGACACGTTCTCGTGGTTCCCGCTGCTGGCGCCGGGCAACGTCGCGCCGAGCGTGCGCGGCACGATCTTCACCGCCGGCATCGTGCTGGCCGTGATGATCCTGCCGATCATCACGTCGCTCTCGCGCGAGGTCTTCGAGCGCACGCCGACCCCGCACCTCGAGGGCGCGCTGGCGCTGGGCGCCACCCGCTGGGAGGTCATCCGCACCACGGTGCTCCCGTTCGGCAAGGCCGGTTACGTCGGCGCGTCGATGCTCGGCCTCGGCCGCGCGCTCGGCGAGACGATCGCGCTGGCCGTCATCCTGCTCATCCCGCAGGGCCGGAACTTCGACTGGAGCCTCTTCGACGGCGGCGCCACCTTCGCGTCGAAGATCGCCGCGAACTACAGCGAGTTCAACAACGAGATCTCGGCCGGCGCGTACATCGCCGCGGGCCTGGTGCTGTTCGTGCTCACGTTCCTCGTCAACTTCGCGGCCCGGTCCGTCATCGGCAAGAAGGGAGAGTGAGCATGACCACCACGCTCGAAGCCCCTGCCACGACGCCCGCGTTCCAGCAGGTCAGCCTGGCTCGCAAGGTCAAGAACGGGCTGGCGACCACGCTGGTCTGGCTGTCGTTCCTGATCGCCGTCGTCCCGCTGGTGTGGGTGCTCTACACGGTCATCGCGAACGGCATCAAGCGCATCCCGTACAGCAACTGGTGGTCGCAGGACCTGGGCAACTTCCTGTCCGACGAGGTCGGCGGCGGTGTCCTGCACGCGATCATCGGCAGCCTGCTGCAGGGCCTCGTCTGCGCGATCATCGCGGTGCCGATCGGCATGCTCGTCGCGATCTACCTCGTGGAGTACGGCCGGGGCAAGCTCATGAAGGCCACCACCTTCATGGTCGACATCCTCTCCGGCGTCCCCTCGATCGTCGCCGCGCTGTTCATCTACGCGCTCTGGATCACCACGTTCGGCCTGCCGCGCAGCGGTTTCGCCGTGTCGCTGGCCCTGGTGCTGCTGATGATCCCGGTGGTCGTCCGCTCGTCGGAGGAGATGCTGCGGATCGTCCCGGACGACCTGCGTGAAGCCTCCTACGCGCTGGGCGTGCCGAAGTGGAAGACGATCGTGAAGATCGTGCTGCCGACGGCCCTGTCCGGCATCATCGGCGGCATCATGATGGCGCTGGCCCGGGTGATGGGCGAGACCGCGCCGCTGCTGGTCCTGGTCGGGTATTCCGCCTACACGAACTGGGACATCTTCAGCGGCGAGCAGGCGGCGCTCCCGCTGCTGATGAACAACGAGCGCGTCACCAACTCGATGGACCCGGGCTCGGTCGGCTTCGACCGGATCTGGGGCGCGGCCCTGACCCTGGTGCTCATCATCGCGATCATCAACCTCCTCGCCACCGTGTTCGCGCGCCTTGTCGCCCCGAAGAAGAAGTGAGCTGTAGCCATGGCAAAGCGAATCGACGTCAAGGACGTGGACATCTACTACGGCAAGTTCCACGCCGTCGACGGTGTCACCCTGTCCGTGCCGCCGCGCAACGTCACCGCGTTCATCGGCCCGTCGGGCTGCGGCAAGTCGACGGTGCTCCGCACGCTCAACCGCATGCACGAGGTCATCCCCGGCGCCCGCGTCGAGGGTGACGTCCTGCTGGACGGCGAGAACATCTACGCCTCGGCCGTCGACCCGGTCCAGGTCCGCCGCACGATCGGCATGGTGTTCCAGCGCCCCAACCCGTTCCCGACGATGTCCATCAAGGACAACGTCGTCGCGGGCCTGAAGCTGGGCGGCACCAAGGGCAAGAAGACCCTCGACGACATCGCCGAGCGCGCCCTGCGCGGCGCGAACCTGTGGAACGAGGTCAAGGACCGCCTCAACAAGCCGGGCGGCGGGCTGTCCGGTGGTCAGCAGCAGCGCCTGTGCATCGCCCGTGCGATCGCGGTGCAGCCGGACGTCCTGCTGATGGACGAGCCGTGCTCGGCGCTGGACCCGATCTCGACGCTGGCCATCGAGGACCTGATCGGGGAGCTGAAGAAGGACTACACAATCGTCATCGTCACGCACAACATGCAGCAGGCGGCGCGGGTTTCCGACCAGACGGCGTTCTTCAACCTGGCCGGCGTGGGGCAGCCGGGGCGTCTGGTCGAGCTCAACGACACGGAGAAGATCTTCTCCAACCCGGACGAGAAGGCAACGGAAGACTACATTTCGGGGCGTTTCGGCTGAGTCGTCGTTGTGGTGGAAGGCCTTTCTCGCCCGCGCTCGGGGCAGGCGAGAAAGGCCTTCTTCTTTTTGTCCTTTGTGGATAATCAGGCCGGGAGGTACCGCAGCGTGAGGATTCCCGATTCCCACGCTTTGCTTTCCGTCAAACGCAATTCCGTGCACCGGTCCGTGAACAACGGCTGCCCCGCCCCGATCGCCGTCGGGTAGAGCTTGATCCAGTACTCGTCCACGAGCCCCTCGCGGACGAACTGCTGCACGATCGACACTCCGCCGAAGAGGACCATGTCCTTGCCGGGCAACGCCTTCAGCTCGGCCACCGTCGCCGCGAGGTCGTCCCCGGCGAGCCGGTGCGGCGCGGCGACCTCGGTCAGTGACCGCGAGAACACCACCTGCGGCGTCGAAATCATCCACGTCGCGAAGTCGGCCAGCTCGGCCGGGCTCGCCGGGTCGTTCGCCTGGGCGCGGAAGTTCTGCTCGATCCCGTGGTGGAAGTTGCGCCCGGTCAGGATCGTGTCGACCCGCGACCGCAGCTCGTCCGACAGGGCGATGTTCAGTTCCGGGTCGGGCGTCATCCAGTCCAGCTCGCCCGCCGGGCCGGCCAGGTGGCCGTCGAGGGTCAGGTTGACGTAGGCGATCACGTTGCGCATGGTCGGCTCCTTCGTGAGGGTGCTGTCACCCGTTGAGAGACACCCGCGCCGCGAAACTCATCGGTCTCCACGAAAAAAGCCCCTGACCAGGTGGTCAGGGGCTCTTTCGAGGATTGCTCAGATGTCGTCGTCGGAGCCGTAGCCCGGCATCTTGCCGGTCACCACGAAGATCATCCGCTTCGCGACCGACACCGCGTGGTCGGCGTAGCGCTCGTAGAAGCGGCCCAGCAGCGTCACGTCGACCGCCGCGGCCACGCCGTGCGGCCACTCGCGGTCCATCAGGACCGTGAACAGGTGGCGGTGGATGTCGTCCACCTGGTCGTCGTCGGACTCGAGCGTCTTCGCCGCTTCGACGTCCTTCGTCTTGATGACCTGCTCGGTCGACCGGGCCAGCTTCACCGCGACCTCGCCCATCTCGGCGAAGTACGGCCGCACGGCCTCCGGCAGCACCGGGTCGGGGTGACGGCGCCGGGCGGCCTTCGCCACGTGCAGGGCCAGATCGCCCATCCGCTCCAGGCTTTCCGCGGCGTGGATCGCCGCCAGCACGGTGCGCAGATCGGTCGCCACGGGCGCCTGCAGGGCGAGCAGGGCGTACGCCTGCTCCTCGCACTGGGCCCGGGCGTCGTCGACCTTCACGTCGTCGCTGATGACCTGCTCGGCGAGACCGAGGTCGACCTCCAGCAGTGCGCGCGTGGCACGCTCCATGGCGTCGGCGACCTGGACCGACATCCCGGCCAGATTGACGGCAAGCTGTTCGAGTTCGACATGGTAAGCCTCACGCATGGCCCAACCCTACGGCCAACCGTGGCCAAACACCTCATCGCCGGGTGAACCGCACGTGAACCCGGACTAACGATCGTCGCGGATCAGCCCGTGGTGCTCGTCTTCTTGCTCGTGCTCGTCGTCGACTTGGACGTGGTCTTGGACGACGACTTCGACGTACTGGTCGGCGGGGCCTGCTCGCTCGCCGGGACGGGCGCGTTGGGGTCCGGCAGCTGGGTGTTGTTGCGCAGCGCGTCGAAGAGGGCCTTCGTCTTGCTGCGGACGAGAACCTCGTTGCCGCGGCTGTTGGCCTCACCGGTCGTCGGCACGGTCAGGAACGAAATCTTCGACTGGTCCATGCCCTTCATCGACTGCGCCAGCGTCATCATCTGCTTGACGCCGAGGTTGTCGCCGAAGGTGGCCTTCGCGAAGGCCGTGATGAAGTCGCTGAGCTTGCCGGGGTCGAGCACGACGTCCGACGACATGACCTTCTTGAGCAGCGCGCCGATGAACTCCTGCTGCCGCTTGATCCGGCCGTAGTCCGAGGTCGGGTCGCCCTTGACGTGCCGGGCGCGCACGAAGTTCAGCGCCTGGTCGCCGGAGATCGTGACGTCCCCGGTCTCCAGCAGCACCTTGCCGAGGATGCCGTCGTCGATCGGCTTCTCGTTGTGCACGGTGACGCCGTGCACGGCGTCGACCATCTCCTTGAAGCCGTTGAAGTCGATGCCGACGAAGTGGTTGATCCGCAGGCCGGTGATCTGCTGGATCACCTTGGTGACGCACGCCGGGCCGCCGACCGCGTAGGCGGTGTTGAGCTTCGCGATCTTCTGGCCCGGGAAGACCTCGTCGGTGGTCTTGTTCTGCGCCGGGTCCCACTTCTGGCAGTCCGGCCGGTTGATCTCGAGGTCGCGCGGGAACGATGTGACGACGACCCGCTTCCGGTCGGCCGGGACGTGCGCCACCATCACGGTGTCGCTCCGGGCGCCCGGAGTGCTGTCCGCGGTGCCGACGCCTTCCTCGGCGGTCGCACCGTCGCGGCTGTCCGAGCCCACCATGAGGAAGTTCTCGTCGTTGGCCTGCGCGTCGGCGTCCTGGATGTCGGACGAGTTCTCGTCGAGCGCGGAGACCTGCGTGAACTTCGCGTCGAAGTAGGTCTGGGCGCCCCACGCGCCACCGATGCCGAGGAACACGAGCCCGGCGACGACGGCCGCGGCGATCCGGCCGAACCGGACCGAGCGCTCGATCTTCCGGGCCTTCTTCTCCTGCAGCCGGGTCTGTTCGGCCTGCTCGGCATCTTCTTCGGGCGACGGCACCGGGGTGACGACGCGCTGAAGCGCCGTTCGCGTGCTCTCGATGAGCGAAGCGGGCGAGAGCCGCTCACGGCGTTCGCGCCGCTTCGCCTCTTCGGCGTTCATCTCGTCGTGCGCGGCCGAGAACCGGGCGAGGGTGTGGTCGATCTTGCGGCGGTACTGCGTCGCCTCGTCGATCGCTTCCATCTCGTCGGTCATGGTCAGCGGGTCCAGCTCGGCGCGCGGGGGCACCGCGCCCGGACGGCGCTTCGGGGCGTCGCCGGCGGACCGGCTCGACGCGGCCGCTTCGGGCGCCTCGGCGTCCGGGCGCTGGGGCGCCGGCGAGTCCGGCGTGGGCCGCCTGCGCGCGGGTGCTTCGGGTGCGGCGGCGTCGGCCGGCCGGCGGGGTGCGGCCCCGTCGGGGGTGGCCGCGGCGCGGCGGGGTGCCTCGGCGGCGGGGCGCTGGGGCGCGGGTCCGTCGGCCGGAGGGCGCTGGCGGGCGGGACGGGGTGCGGCACCGCCGTCGGCCGGGACTCCGGCGGCGCGCTGCCGGGCGCTGTCCGGGCGAGGGGCGGCGTCGGGAGCGGCGGCCGCGCGCTGACGGGGGCTGTCCGGGCGGGGTGCGACGCCCTCGGCCGCCGGGCGTTGACGAGCGGCGCTGTCGGGGCGGCGGGGTGCCTCGTCGGCGGGACGCTGCGGCGCGGCGCCGTCAGGACCGGCCGCGGGGCGGCGGAGGCGCCGGGGCGGCTGTGCCGCGGCCGACGTCTGCTGCGCGCCCGGGTTCACGGCCGGCGGGCGGCGCTGCAGCGGGGCCTCGGGCAGCGGGGCGGCGGCCGTCGTGCGGCGTGGCTGCCGCGGCCGCGGCGGGCGCGGTTGACGAGTGGCGTCCGTGGGTACTGGGTTCTCGGCGGGCGGCTGCGGTGCCCGCGAGCGCGGCGGCTGAGCGCCCCGTGTCGGAGCCGGGGGTTCGGCGGGTCGCGCCCGGTGTCCGGGCTGCTCGGGACGGTCCTCGCGCGGCGGGACCGGGCGAACGCCGGTGGACTTGGCGACGACGTCCGAGACGCTGATCCCGCCCTGGTCCTCCATCGACCGGCGTCTGCCGGTCCGGGGCCGCGCGGGACCGTCCGAACGGCGACCGGTTCCCGGGCTGTCGTGCTCGTCCGGCACTCGGTCTCCTTTCGCGCGATCGAAGGCGGGTGGTACTTGGCCGTCTTCCCCCGCGAGAGGTGATCGTTCTCCGGGAGGTTTTCGTTATCGTACGGATACCCCCCGTTCGTGACGACACCCTCCCGGAATTTTCTTCACCTTGAGTCGACGAACGGCCGCTGGCCGTCGACAAACGGGTGAAGGGTGCCCGCAGCTTTCCGGGGTAATGCGGCGTTTACGTTACTCAGAGTGGGTTATTAACTGCGTGCTTTGCGCGTCGTGATAGGCGACTTTGTTCCGCCCGGCCCGTTTCGCCGCGTAAAGCAGGTCGTCGGCACTGCGCAGCTGGCGCTCGGGCGGCGTCGGGGCGTCGGGGCCCTCGTGGGCGAGCCCGGCGCTGATGGTCACGTGCAGCCCCGGCTGGAGTTCTGACCAGGGGTGACGGGCGACGCGCACCCGGGCGGCGTCGACGATGCGGACCGCGTCCCCCGCGTCGACGCCGGGCAGCCACAGCACGAACTCCTCGCCGCCGTAGCGGGCGCAGAAGCCGTCCGGCGGCAGCCCCTCCTGGAGCAGGTCGGCCACCCGCCGGAGGACGCGGTCGCCGACGAGGTGACCGTACGTGTCGTTCACGCGCTTGAAGCGGTCGAGATCGACGAGCGCGATGCCCAACGCCGGCCGCGGCCGGGCGGGCCGCCGATCGGCGAACGGTCCGTACAAGCGCTCGTCGAGGTAGCGCCGGTTGTAGCTCGACGTCAGCACGTCGCGCAGGCTGCCGTCGCGCGCGATGTCCAGCGCGGAGCGAAGGTGCTGGTAGGCGCGCCGCCAGTCGCCCTGGGTCGCGAAGAGGGTGGCGACGGCCTCGTGGAGGCGCAGCAGGTCCGGCGGCTGCGGGCTCCGGCGCAGCACGCCTTCGTCCCCGGCGACCATGCCCACCTCCACCACGCATTGGTTGTCGTCGTCGTGGAGGCCGTGCTTGAGGCGCGGGTGCGGACGAAGGTGAATTTCGCTCAAACGGGACTACGACAGTGACGCTCCGGAGTTTCGACGTCAGAGTCCGGAGAACGGCTCGATGCCCTTGAGCTGGGAGAACTGGTCTTTGGCCCAGTAACTCACATTAGCCGTCTCGTCGTTCAGTAGCTCTTGGTAGTCGGCCCAGGCGACCCACCGCCAGTCGCCGACCTCGGCCGGGTTCGGCTCGGGCTCGGCGTCGGCCCAGGCGGCGAAGACCGGGCAGAACTCGTTCTCGACGATCCCCTGGAACGGCGGCGTCCGGTAGCGGTAGCTCGGCAGCACGCAGCGCAGCCCGGACAGCGACGGCAGCCCGATCTCGTAGGCCGCGCGCCGGCGGACGGCGTCCTCGAGGGACTCGCCGGGGGCGGGGTGCCCGCAGACGCTGTTCGTCCAGACCCCCGGCCAGACCTTCTTGTGCAGCGCGCGCTGGGTGATCAACAAGGCGTTGTCCGTGCGTCGCAGGACGTAGCAGGAGAAGGCGAGGTGCAACCGGGTGTGCTCGTGGTGACTCGCCAGCTTCGGGCCGGTCTCGCCGGTGGGCACGCCGTCCTCGGTGACGAAGACGACCTGCTCGGTCTCGGGTTCGGTCGCGGTGTCCACAAGCCCAGTGAACACGACGGGCGGGAGGGCCTCGTACCGCGAGCCGGGTGGGTTACGGGCGCTCCGCCCGGCCGGGTGACGGGCCGTCACCACGCGTCGAGGTGCTCGACGAGGAGCGAGGTGACGACCTCCGGCGCCTCTTCCGGCACCCAGTGCGTGACGTCTTCGACCATTTCGAACCGGAAGGGCCCGGTGACCCGGTTCGCGGTGTCGAGCGCGGCGGTCGAGCCGAACGAAACGTCCTCGGTGCTCCAGATGTACAGCGTCGGCACGGAGATCTTGCCGATCTTCCCGCCGGGCCGGCCGCCGCGGTACCAGTTGAGGGCCGCGGTGAGCGCCCCCGGCTCGGACAGCCGCCGCACGTACTCGTCGATCTTGCTCGGTGACACGCGTCGCTCGAACATGTCCCGCAGCGCCCGGGCGTCGTTCTCCAGCATCTTGCGCTCGGTGACGCGGGTCTGCCGCCACTCGGTCATGTAGCGCGACCGCAGGTGCTGGTCTTCGTCGGTCTTCATGGCCTCGGCGAGCGCGGCGGGGTGCGGCGTGGAGACGACGGCGAGGCTGCGCAGGCGTCCGGGGTGCGCGTCGGCGGTCCACCAGGCGACGGCCCCACCCCAGTCGTGGCCGACGAGGTCGAACTTCGGCCAGCCGAGCCGGTCGGCGATGGCGACGACGTCCCCGACGAGGTGATCGATCGAGTAGTCCCCGGCCGGCTCGGGCCGCACCCCGGGCGAGTAGCCCCGCTGATCCGGCGCGACGGCCCGGTACCCGAGCACCCCGAGGGTGGCAACCTGATGCTCCCACTCGACGGCGGCTTCGGGAAAGCCGTGCAGCAGCAGCACGGGCCGCCCGTCTTCGGGCCCGGCGGCGATGGCGTCGAAGGAACCGGCTTCCGTGGGGATGCTGATGTGGTCGATCACGAGCCGAATGTATCGCTTGCAACTTCGTCCAAGTCGAAGAGCGTGGCCTGGACGATCGTTTGCACCTTGAGATCAGGCCGGCTGGGGAGGGAGGTCAGATCGAACTCCTTGGAGCCCTCCAGGTACAGCTCCTGCAATGCGCTGAGGCTGGACACGAACCGAAGATCCGGAGCAGGAGTATCCACGAGGCGCAGCCGCCGGAGCCTAGGCAGCGGCGGAAGCAGGCTCAGATCCACGCTGAGGCATCTGTCGAAGGTGAGTTCCGTCAGGCTCCCGGCCCAGCGGGCGAGGGCTCGGATGTCTTGAAGGCCGGGGCATTGCTCAAAGCTGAGCTCGCTCGGTCGGTCCAAAAAGGACAAAGCATGCAGGTCATCGAGGTCCAGTACCTGGTTAAGCGCCAGTGCCGGCAGGTGGCACAAGGGGGCCAGTTCGGCCAGCTGGTGGATTTCTTCGACAATGCTCAGCTTGAGGTACTGCAGGTCTGGTAGCTCGGCGAGCCGCGCCCACCCGTGTGTCTCGACCTCGGCGACGACAGCGCGCAGGGTGGGGATCTCGGCAAGCGGTCCCACGTCCGTCGAGTGCAACGAGTCGCCCGTCAAGGCGATGCGTTCCAGTGAGGTGCTCGCCAGCGAACTCAGGTCGAGTCCGTCCGGATCGCCGATCTCGAGTTCCCGCAGTCGAGGCAGCTTCCGCACGAAGCCGAGATCACCGTCGGGAAACTCGCCCCAGCATTCGAGGTGTTCGAGGTTACGCAAGTGTTCCAGGCCTGCGTAGTCGGCCGGATCGTCCACCAGCAGGTGGTCGATCGGCAGGCCGGCCAGCACGCGTTCGGCGTAGTCGGCAGGATCGAACCGCTGCCGGGCATCGAGTAGCTCGTCGACCACAGCCTCGTCCTGCTCCGCGCGGTAGCGGGTCAACAACTCGAGCGCGCTCGGGCCGCCGATCAACGCGATCGCGTGGATGGTCGCAGCCGTGGCCTCGGGGGTCTCGGGCTCGCAGTCGGCGAGGAGGTCCAGGACGAACTCGCCCACCGCTGCCAGCGTTTCCGCTTCGTCGCTGGTCTGCGGCGGGATCAAGGTGCTCGCCCGGTCCTCGATCTCGTTCCGCAGCCGCTCGCTCAGCTCCGGCGACGTCTCCAAGCACGCCAACGCCACCAGATCGAGCTTCAGCCGCTCCTGCTCATCCGCGTCCCACTGGAGAATCCCGTCCAGCAACCGCTCCCGCTGCGCCGGATGCGCGTGCCCCGCGGCCAGGACCACCACTTCGCCCCACTCGTCCAGGTGCGCGTTCGCCGTCAGGACGCCGATGTCGTCCTCTTCGACCGCCGCCTGGGCGGCCAGGTACTCCTGGAACGTCCGGTGCACGAAGTCGATCCGGCCCGGGACCGGTTCGCGCAGCACGCCGCCGCGGTCCACCAGGTGGCGGAACACCGTGTGGGGCGTGACGTCGATCTGGCCCATCGAGCGCAGCTTCGCCGCGACGCGCGCTTCGGCGTCGGCCGCCGGGACATCCGTGTGGCCGTTGCGAACCAGCCAGTAAGCCAGACTTCGCAGGAGCACGAGCTTTTCGGTCAGCGAAAGCCGCACCGTGGCTTCGATCCGGCGCTCGATGTCGCGGCTGTCGAGCAGCATGCGCAACGCGACGTCGTACAGCTCCATGCGGTTGTCCGGCAGGCGCCCGTTGCCCTCCTGGTGCAGGGCGCAGAGCAACGCGCACATCAGCGGGTTCTCGGCCAGGCGCCGCACCGCGCTGCGGGCGCCGATGGCCGCGATCAGGGCGTCGCCGCGGTCCGTGAGGGCCGGCATCGCCGCGTGCCAGCGCTTGACGAACGTGCGGACGTCGCGGGGCGTCATCGGCTGGAGGCGGACCTCGGTGAACCCCTCGCCGCGCAGCCAGTCCGGGGCCACCGCGGCCGGGCGGGTGGTCACGACGAACCGGGCCTTCGGGAATGCGCCGACGAGCTCGCGGAGCCAGCCGCGCACCTCACGGCGGCGCTCGTCCGGCAGCTCGTCGATTCCGTCGACGAGGACGACGGCCCATCCCTTGCGCAACCGCTTGTGCACCCACCCCGGCGGCATCTCGTCCGCGATGTGCCTGCCGACCTCGTCGAGGAAGCGTTCCGGCGTGGGCAGCGGCGCCTGGCCGAATCGCCGCAGCCGCACCAGGAACGGCTCCAGGCCGGCCCAGCCGTCGACCTCTTCCAGCTGCCGGCTCGCGCACTGGACGGCCAGCCACTGCAGCATCGTCGTCTTGCCGGAGCCCGCCTCGCCGCGCAGCAGGATCCGCCGGGTGCGAGGCAGCACGTGCTCGATCCGGTCGGCGGGCGGACCGTCGTCCTCGGCACTGACGCTCAGGCTCAGGTACGCGACCGACAGCGGGTACAGCCGGGTCGCGTCGGTGAGACCCGCGCCGAACAACGCCATCCGGTCCAGCGCCGTCACGACCTGGCGCCGGAAATCCGCCGCGAAGTCGTCCGGGTGACGGCGTTCCGGCAGCGCCGTCAGGACGTTGCGGACCGTCTCCAGGATCTCCGTCTCCCGCCGGAGCACCTCGACCAGCGCGCCCGGCTGGAAGCGGGGCAGGGTGCTCGTCACCTGCACCAGGTACGCGCAGCACTCCCGCAGCACCCGCTGGTACAGCTCGGTCGCGTCGGCCGAAAGGAGCGTCGCGGCGCCGGGCACGGTGCGCAGCAGGTAGCGGTACAGGTAGCCGGCGTCGAGGTCGGCGGCGAAGAGGTCTTCGTCGGTCAGCGCGGCTCGGTCGAACGTGTCGTGCACCGCGTCCACCGCCGCGGCCCGCTCGTTCTCCGGCAGCGCGCGGAACTCGACGTCGATGAAGGGCAGCAGCCGGTCGGCGACGCGGGACTCGAGGTTCGTGAACAGCAGGTGGAGCTTGCGACGGTCGTTGAGGCCGGTGACCTGCTTCTCCAGCAGGTCGAACGCCTTGGCCGTGGCGTCGGCGGCGATCGGGCGGTCGCCGAGCCAGAGCTTCGCGGCGGCCTTCACGACCGCGGTCGTCAGCGCGATGGCCGAGGCTTCGAGGCTCACCGAGGCGAGCCTAGCCGAGCACCTCGTCGGTCGTGGCCACCTTCACCAGCGGCCCGTACAGCCGCATGAGGTCCAGTGCCTTCGCGTGGCTCTCGTCGTCCACGCCCGCGCACGCGTCGGACACCACCGTCACCGACACGCCCGCGTCCGCCGCGGCCAGCGCCGTCGACAGCACGCAGCAGTCCGTCGAGACGCCCGCCAGCACCAGCCGGGCGCCGCCGACGCGGGTCGCCAGGCGCGGGGTCCACTTGCCGAACGTCGTCGCGTCCACTGTGGATGGTGGCTGGAACTCGTCGATCACCTGGTACAGCTGATCATCCGGCGGTCGCAACGCGAACGGCCACTGCTCGTAGTACTGCTTCCACGCCCCTTCCGGGTGAGCGGGGGCGATGAACCGGGTGAACACGACGTCGTTGCCGAACGCCGTCACCAAGCGGTGGATCGGCGGGAGCACCTCGGCGAAGCGCGGGGTGAACCATTCGCTCGCCGGGGTGGCGAACACGTTCTGCAGGTCGATGACCGCCAGGACCGACCTCACGCCGCCTCCTGCGCGCGGACGCGTCGGCGCGTGAGCAGGGTGACGACGAAACCGAGCACCAAGGCCACGAGGACGCCGAGGTTCGCGTACGCCCACGACCCGCCGCGCCCGCCGAGCCCGAACGGCTCCAGGAGGTAGCCCTGCCACTGCAGCCAGCCGGCGGCCGTGTTCGTGACCAGGCCCCAGCCGAGCGCCGTCGCCACCAGCACCAGCGCGATCGGCCCCCAGCGGACGTCGCCGTAGCGACCGGCCGGGTCGAACAGGTCGGGCTCGGCGTAGTCGCGCCGTCGCAGCAGGACGTCCGCGAGCATCACGCCGCACCACGCCGCGACCGGCACGCCCAGCGTCACCAGGAAACCCTGGAACTGGTACAGGAACTCGCCGCCGAAGAACACGATGTAGACCGTGCCGAGCACCATCAGCACGCCGTCCACGAACGCCGCCACCGGCCGCCGCACGCGCAGCCCGGCCGACAGCAGCGCCAGCCCGGACGAGTAGATGTCCAGCACCGCGCCGCCGACGAGGCCGAGCACCGCGACGAGCGCGAACGGCACCAGGAACCACAGCGGCAGCACGGTCGTGAGCGCGCCGATCGGGTCCGTCGCGATGGCCTTGCTCAGCTCCGGCGACGAGCCGGCCAGCAGCAGCCCGAACACCAGCAGCACCAGCGGGGCCACCGACGCGCCGAACGTCGTCCAGCCGACCACGCCGCGGCTCGACGACGACCGCGGCAGGTAGCGCGAGTAGTCCGCGGCCGCGTTGACCCAGCCGAGGCCGAAGCCGGTCATCAGGAACACCAGCGCGCCGACCCACTGCTGCGCCGAGCCGGACGGCAGCGCGCTCACCGTGTCCCAGTGCACGTCCCCGACGACCAGGACGATGTAGACGACCGTGAGCACGCCGGTGATCCAGGTGATCCACGTCTGCAGCTTCATGATCGCGTCGAAGCCGAGGACGCCGGCGGCGACGATCAGCGCGGCGACGACGACCAGCGCGACCACCTTCGTCGAGGTCCCGCCGCCCCAGCCGAGGCGCTCGAAGACCGTCGACGTGGCGAGCGTCGCCAGCGCGGTGAGCACGGTTTCCCAGCCGACCGTGAGCAGCCACGAGATCGCCGACGGCAGCCGGTTGCCCCGGACGCCGAAGGCCGCGCGCGAGAGCAGCATCGTCGGCGCCGACCCGCGTTTGCCCGCGATCGCGATGAACCCGCACAGCAGGAACGAGAACAGGATGCCGACGACGCCGGCGACCAACGCCTGCCAGAAGGAGATGCCGAAGCCGAGCGTGAACGAGCCGTAGCTCAGCCCCAGCACCGACACGTTCGCGCCGAACCACGGCCAGAACAGCTGGCGCGGACGCCCGCGGCGCTCGGCGTCGTCGATCACGTCGAGGCCGTTGGTCTCCACCTTGAGCTTCCGGGTGCCCGCTTCGGTCATGGCCCGTCCCCTGTGGTCAGTAGGTGCGCTGACTCTGCCCGGTCCGCCGTCGCAGGGCGAGCAGCTCGTCGACGAGCGGCCCGAACTCGAGCCGGTTCACGGAGAGCACAGTCTCCACGACGTCGGGGCGGAAAGCACCGACGCCGTGCGCGGCGCCGAGCATCGCGCCGCAGATCGCGGCGACGGTGTCGGTGTCGCCGCCGAGCCCGGCGGCCAGGCGCAGCGCGGCCGGCGGGTCGTCGCCCATGGCCTCGGCCAGCGCGAACGCGGCCACGACGGACTCCTGCGACGCGACGGACGTGCCGATCACCCGGGCGACCGCGTCGGCGACGGCGGCCGGCGCCATGCCCCGCACCCAGCCGCGGGCCCAGGTGATCCGGGCGGCGATCTCCCCACCGGCCGCCCAGTGCCCGCGTTCCCCGCCGACGACCGCGGCCCGCTCGCCGGCGTCGAGCGCTTCGGCGAGGCTCGCGCCCTCGACCCCGGCGGACACGGTGGCGGCGACCGCGGCGGCGGACGCGATGCCGAGGCTGGTGTTGTGCGTGACGCGCGCGGTCGCGGCGACCGCGTCGACCAGCGCGTGGAGGTCTTCGGAGGGGGTCGCGATGCCGACCGGCGTGACGCGCATGGCGGCGCCGTTGGTCGTGCCGGTGCGGCCGGCCTCTTCGGCGGGGACGCCGTCCTGGAGGCGGGTGAGCGCGCGTTTCGTGGACGGGCCGAGGAGGTCGGCGGAGCCGCGGCGGATCATGTCCGCCTCCCAGATGAGCAGGGCGTCGGCGAAGACCTGCGGCTCGACGGTGCCGCGGCCGTCGATGAGGAGGCGGGCCAGCAGGACGGCCTGCTCGGTGTCGTCGGTGACCGACCCGGCGGGCATCGACGGCGCGACCGGCTGCTCGGCGACGGCGGGGAGCAGGCCGGTGACCGGCCCGTAGGCGGCGGCGATCGCGGCGCGGGACATGGACTGCGTCGGCATGCCGAGCGCGTCGCCGACGGCGAGGCCGGTGAACGCGCCGAGCGCCCGGTCCCGCGCGTTCACCGGTGTCCGAAGGTGAGGTGGAACTGGAACCGGTCCGGGTCCAGCAGGCTGACGACCCGCTCGACGAGCCGGCCTTCGACGTCGACCGAAGTGCGTTCGGCGCGGAGGAAGAGCTCGCCGACGCCGCGGCCGAGCAGCTCGGCGTCGGCGGCGTCGAGGCGTTCGGTGCTGATCCACTGGTCCCCGCCGACGGAGATCCGTCCGGCGGCTTCGAGGGTCTTGGTGAGGGAGCCGTCCCGCAGGCCGGTCTCGGGGAGGTCGGCGAGCGGGCCGTCGGCGGAGACGGTGGCGGTCTCGAGCGAGACGCCGCGATCGTGCTCCCGCCGCAGCCGCCGCACGGCGACGTAGGTCTTCTCGCCGAACTCTTCTTCGAGGGCCCGGTCTTCGACGGTCTCGATGCCGAGGAGCTGCGTGGTGACGGGCGCCCCGGCGTCGGCGAGGGCGCGGGCCCAGCCGAGCCGCTGGTCGAGCTGGACGCCGTCGAAGGTGACGAACGACCCGACGCCCGCCTGGGTGGAGATGAGCTCGAGCTGCTGGAGCTCGGAGAGGGCGCTGCGGACGGTCCCGCGGCTGACCTGGTACTGCTCGGCGAGCTGGTTCTCGCCCGGGAGACGTTCGCCGTGGGCGAGGCGACCCGACCGGATCAAGTCGGAGAGGTCGCCGACGAGCTGCTGCCGCTTGCTGTACATGTACACACCTGT
The DNA here is from genome assembly GCF_040629235.1 of Amycolatopsis sp. NPDC005961. NCBI lineage: Bacteria > Bacillati > Actinomycetota > Actinomycetes > Pseudonocardiales > Pseudonocardiaceae > Amycolatopsis > Amycolatopsis sp. NPDC005961. The sequence continues at coordinate 184,218 of NZ_JBEXVF010000004.1, forward strand.
ACACGCTGCGTTCGTGCTGGTCAAGCGGCGACGAGGGTCTTGACGTCGGCTTCGGCCTCGCGGGCCACCATCACGCCGGCTTCCTTCGCGACCGCACCGGCGATGACCATGATCAGCGCGAAGGTGCCGATGAAGACGACCGTGCTCAGCCACACCATGGTCGAGACGGGCAGGGTGAAGGCGCCGACCACGCGAGCGGCGCTTTCGAGCACGAACCCGACACCCCAGATGATGCTGCTGCGACGCAGGACGGTGGCGAACCTTTCGTTGCCCCGCAAACGTTCCCACGCGGATTCGTGGTCGGCTTTGCCGTGGGTGAGGAAGGGGCGCAGGGCCTTCGTCATGATCGGCTGCGCGGTGAACGCGGAGATCAGGATGACGACCCCGGTGATCCCGCTCCCGATCGAGTCCTTGGCGATCATCATGCGGGCGTCGCCGGAGACGAAGGTCAGCAGCATCCCGACGACGTTGGTCACGAGGACCACGAGGGCGAGCCCGTTGAGGGTGCGGTGCTTGGCGAACTGGAACAACGTCCGGCCGAGCGGGAAGACACCGGAGAGCGCGAGCGCGGTGAAGTCGCTCGCGCCGAGCGAGTGGAGCCCGTAGTAGACGCCGAGCGGGACGGCGATCTCGACGCCGAGGGTCTGAAGCAGAGAGGCGGGAGCGCTGTGGTTCGTCATGCGAAAAGCTTGTCGCGGCGCGGGGTTCCGCAGAGATGCCATCCGCCACGATCGAGGGATGACAGTTGTCACGACCTCACGTTCGGCGCGGCCGCGTCGTCGTAACGGGTATGGCGACCTTCCTGCGTTTCACGATCGGCCTGCAGACGCTGGCCGTGTTCCTTTCACCGGTCCTGGCGTGGAAGCCGGGCGGCGGCCCTGTTTGGCCGATCCTTTACGCCGTGGTCAGCCGCCGGAGTGCATGTCTTCCGCTTCCGGGACGCAGTCGTCGTCCGGGTCGTCCAGCCAGCCGTGGGGCAGTGTGACCTTGCCCGGCGAACCCTGACGCCCCCGAGGACCGTCGGCGTTGTCCGGGAACGGGGCGTCGTGGTCGAGGCGGCCGATCAGGTCGTCCAGTTCCGCGAGGCCGGACACCATCGCGAAGCCGCGGCGCAGTTCGGAGCCGACCGGGAAGTTCATGAAGTACCAGGCCATGTGCTTGCGCAGGTCGCGCAGGGCCTTCGTCTCGCCGTCGTGCCCGATGAGCAGCCCGGCGTGGCGGCGCAGGACCCGCGCCACCTCGCCCAGGTTGGGTGGCGTCGGCAGCGGACGTCCGGCGAAGGCGGCTTCCAGCTCGCCGAACAGCCACGGGCGGCCGAGGCAGCCGCGGCCGACGACCACGCCGTCGCAGCCTGTTTCGTCGACCATGCGCAGCGCGTCGGCGGCGGAGAAGATGTCGCCGTTGCCGAGGACCGGGATGCTGGTCACGGCCTCTTTCAGCGCCGTGATTTTGGTCCAGTCGGCCTGGCCGGAGTAGCGCTGCGCGGCGGTGCGGGCGTGCAGGCTGACGGCGGCCGCGCCCTCGCCCTCGGCGATGCGGCCGGCGTCGAGGTACGTGCGGTGGTCGTCGTCGATGCCGATGCGGAACTTGACCGTGAACGGCACGTCTCCGGCCGCGCGAGCCGACTCGCGGACGATCGCCTCGAACAGCTTCCGCTTGTACGGCAGCGCCGCCCCGCCGCCCTTGCGGGTCACCTTCGCGACCGGGCAGCCGAAGTTGGAGTCGATGTGGTCGGCCAGGCCCTCGCCGACAATGATCCGGACGGCTTCGGCCATCGTCTTCGGGTCGACGCCGTAGAGCTGCATGGACCGGGGCTTTTCCTCGGCCCCGAAGGTCATCATGTGCATGGTCGCGGGGTGCCGTTCGACGACGGCCCGCGCGGTGATCATTTCGCACACGTAGATGCCGCCGCCGTACTCGGCGCACAGCTGGCGGAAGGCGACGTTGGTGATGCCGGCCATCGGAGCGAGCACCACTGGCGGATCGACCTGGTAGGGGCCGATCTTCAGGGCGGGCTTGCTCAGGGTGGCGGTCACGTCCTCCATTGTCGCTTGTGGTGTCGATCACGTCGACCAGGGGCGGGTCAGGCGACGAGGTCGTCCCAGCGGACCAGGATCGCCGTGGCCAGGAGGCCGGCCGCGATGATCTTGATCAGGACCGCTCCGGTGGTCAGCCCGGTGAGTCCCGTGAAGTCCAGCAGCACGCTCGCCACGAACGCCGCCGCGAGCAGCTTCGCGCCCCATCGACGGCGGAAACCGAGGGCGACGACGGCCAGCAGCTGGATCGCCGTCGCGAACACCGACAGCACGAACCACGGCGATGGATCGCCGCCGTGGCCGAGGTCGTCCGCCAGGACCTTGATCGAGGCGACCAGGAGCACCAGCGTGCCCAGGCCGAAGACCACCAGCATCACCGGCAGGAAGATCCGGCCGGCGCCGACGGGCGTGGCACGTTCGGGAACACGGCGACGGGGCACGGCAGGCCCTCCGCTCGACTCGGGAAACCACCACCCTGCCCGATCGCGCGACGGGTATCCACCGTGGTTTTACCGCCACTGCCCGTAGGGTTCCGGCATGACCGACAAGCCCCTGCGCTGGGGAATCATGGGGACCGGCGGCATCGCCGGGGCCTTCGCGGAAGACCTGAAGCTGACCGGATCCGGCGTCGTCGCCGCGGTCGGGTCGCGCACGGCCGAAAGCGCCGACGCGTTCGCCGGGAGACTGGGCATCCCCACTCGCCACGGCAGCTACGAAGCCCTCGCGAACGATCCGGACGTCGACATCGTCTACGTCGCCACGCCGCACCCCCTGCACCACGGCAACGCGCGGCTGGCGCTCGAAGCCGGCAAGCCCGTGCTGGTCGAGAAGCCGTTCACGATGAACGCCGACGAGGCGCGCGACCTGGTCGCGCTCGCCCGCGAACGCGGCCTCTTCCTCATGGAAGCCATGTGGACGCGCTTCCTGCCGCACATCCGGCACATCCGCGAGCTGCTGCCGAGCCTCGGCGACGTCGTCACCGTCATGGCCGACCACGGCCAGTGGTTCGCCGAGGACCCCGCCTTCCGGCTGTTCGCGCCCGAGCTCGGCGGTGGCGCCCTGCTCGACCTGGGGATCTACCCGGTTTCGTTCGCGTCGATGGTGCTCGGGGCACCGGACCGCGTCGCCGCGATGGTGACCCCGGCGTTCACCGGCGTCGACGCGCAGACGTCGATGCTGTTCGGCTACACGAGCGGCGCGCAGGCCGTGCTGAGCTGCACGTTGAGCGCGGTTTCGCCGACCACGGCGGCGATCGTCGGCACCGACGCGCGCATCGAGGTCGAAGGGCCCTTCTACGCGCCCGCGTCCTTCACGCTCATCCCGCGCGAAGGCGAGCGAAGCCGCTTCGAGTACTTCGACGAGGGCCGTGGCCTGCGGCACCAGGCCGACGAAGTGGCCCGGCTGCTGGCCGCCGGCGAGACCGAGAGCGCGCTCATGCCGCTCGACGAAACCGTCTCGATCATGACGACCATGGACCGGGTACTCAGCTCGGTTGAGTAGAGATACGGATCCGCTGGGCGCCCCTTGTGGGTGACTCTGTCCTGTATGACCACCGAAGATGTGCTCCTCCGGCTCGCCGGCGAGATCGACGACCTGGGGCGTCGTCTCGCCGTGGTGGGCTCCGAACTGCGGACCGTCCGGGCCGACCAGCCCCAGCAGGCCGAGCAGCCGAAACCGGCCGAGCAGCCTCAGCAGCCGCCCCAACCCCAGCCCCAGCCCCAGCCCTGGCCCTTGCCGCCGCAACAGCAGATGCCGCCGCCGTGGCCCTCGCACCCCTGGCAGCCGCCCCGGCAGTACTACGTCCCGCCGCAGGCGCCCTACCAGCCCGTCCCGCGGCAGACGCTGGGCGAAAAGCTCGGCAAGGAGGGCGCGGGCAGCCGTGTCCTGGCCTGGGTCGGCGGCGCCGTGACGCTGCTGGGCGTCGTCCTGCTGCTCGTGCTGGCCGTCCAGCGGGGCTGGCTCGGGCCGCTGCCGCGCGTGCTCGTCGGCGCCGCCTTCGGGCTCGCGCTGACCGGGGCCGGCGTCTGGCTGCACCGCAAGCCGGCCGGCCGCACCGGGGCGTTCGCCCTCGCCTGGACCGGCATCGCGACGCTCTACCTGGACGCCGTCGCCGCGACGTCGCTGTACGACTTCCTGCCGGTGCTCGCCGGGCTCGCCGTGGGCCTCGCGGTCGCCGCCGGCGGGCTGCTCGTGGCCGTGCGCTGGGAGTCGCCGCTGCTGGCTTCCGTCGTGGTCGTCGGCTGCGTGGTGTGCGCGCCGATGATCACCCGCGGGTTCACCCCCGAACTCGTCGCCTTCCTGCTGATGGTCCAGCTCGCTACGGCGCCGGTGCAGCTGCGCCGCGACTGGTCGTCGCTGACGCTCGCCGCCGGGGTCCCGCCGCTGCTCGCCTCCGTCATCAGCACCGCGGTCGCGCACGACGGCTGGCAGAACACCGCCGCGGCGCTCGGTGCGGGCGTCATCGGCATCGCCCTCGCGCTGATCGTGCTGCGCCGCCGCGAAAACGACCCCGCCGCGCTCGCTGTGCTGGCGACAGCGATCGTCCCGACGCTGGTCGCCGCGTTGCTCCTGCCCAAGGCCCAGGCCGTGCCGGTCGCGGCCGGCGCCGGTGTCGTCCTCCTGGCCGTCTGGGCGACGCGCCGCTGGTGGCCGGGGATCGCCGGGCAGCTGGCCGGGCTCGCCGGGCTGCTGGCGATCCTGCAGGCGACCGTCACGCAGTTCGACGGTCCCGCTCGTGCCGCGGTGCTGCTCGGCGAGGCGCTGCTGCTCGCCGTGGCCGCGGTGGGCGGGCGGAACAAGTTCGCGCTGGGGGCCGCACTCGGCTTCGCGACGATCGGGGGCCTGATCGGCGTGTTCTTCGACGTCACGCCCGCTTTGCTGATGGTGTACCGGATCCGGCCGGCCGCCGACGTCGCCGGCGCGCTCGCGGTCGCCCTGCTGCTCCTCGCGGTTTCGGTGGCGCTGCCGTGGGCGGCCGTGCGGCTGGCGGTCTTCCGCGGACCGGCCGACGACCTGCCGATCTGGCTCGTCGCCGGGGTTTCCGCGCTCTACGGCGCCGCCGGGGTCGTGCTGTGCGGGTCGCTGCTGGCCGTCCCCGGCCGCACCGGCTTCCTCCTCGGCCACGCGCTGATCACGGTCTCCTGGACGATCGCGGCGCTCGTGCTCCTGCTGCGCGGTATCGACGTCGTCGCGCTGCGCGTGATCGGGCTGGTCCTGGTCGGCGCGGCGGTGCTCAAGCTGGTGCTGTTCGACCTGGCGACGCTGGACGGCCTCGCGCGGGTGGGCGCGTTCCTCGGCGCGGGGCTGGTCCTGCTCGCGGCCGGGACGCGGTACGCCCGGCTCGTCGCCTCGCGCTGACGGGGAAGAATTGTCGGTGCCCTGTGGTTACCTGGATCACACGACCGACGACCAGGGGGTACCACCGATGGCAGAACCGAAGCTCAGTGATCGCTCCACCGAGAGGATCGGCTGGCTGACCACCGTCACGCCGAAGGGGCGGCCCGCGCCCCGGCCGGTGTGGTTCGTCCTCGACGGCGACGACATCGTGGTGTTCAGCAAGCCGGACACCGCGAAGCTGCGGCACATCGAGGCCAACCCCGAGGTGAGCTTTCACCTCAACGGCAACGAAAGCGGCGGCGCGATCCTCGTCGTCAACGGCAAGGCGCACGTCGAGGAGGGCAAGGCGTCGGAAGCGCCCGGCTACCTCGACAAGTACGGCCCGGCGTACGCCGCCATCGGGTTCGAGACGCCGGACGCCTTCGACGCCGAGTACTCCGTCCGCATCCGCCTGGTGCCCGACCGCACCTGGGGGTGGTGACGATCAGTCCACTGTAGACAATTCAATACGCATGACGACGCGCCGCGGCGTCGGGTGGCCGACCTCTTCGAAACCGGCGTCGGCGAACACCTGGCGGGCGCCGACGTGCAGCTCGCCCCAGGTGATCTCCTTGCCCGGCTGGGTGATCATCGGATACGCCTCGAGCGCGCGGGCCCCGCGTTCGCGGGCGAAGCCGATGGTGGCGCGGGCGAGCGGGTAGGTGAGGCCGCGGCCGCGGAAACCCTTGCGGACGGCGAAGCACGTCACCGCCCAGACGCCTTCGTCGTCCTTGTCTTCGCTGCGGCCGGTCCACGGAACACGGGTGCCGCGCAGCTTGGGGTAGGCGATCCGCGGCTCGACGGCGACCCAGCCGGCCGGCTCACCACCGACGTACGCTACGAGCCCGCTCGTGGCGGCGCCCGGCTCGCCGCAGGCGGTCTGGGCCCGCAGCATGGCGGTGCGCTGCTCCTGCGTGGAGTCGCGCCAGATCCAGCCGGCGACCTTGAACCGCTGGCACTGGCAGCGGCCCGGGTAGTCGGTGGTCCCGAAGACCGCGGCGACGTCGTCCCACGACGCCTCGTTGGCGGGCACGACGGTGACGTCCTCGGCCGCCGTCACGCCGGCGCGTCCTCGCCCACCAGGCCGTCCACGGCTTCGCGGAGCAGGTCGGCGTGGCCGGTGTGGCGCGCGTACTCCTCGATCATGTCCGCGATGATGCGCCGCAGGTTCGGGGTCCGCCCGTCGGGCCAGGTGAAGCGGCCGGGCCGACCGGCGTCGCCCTCGGCCAGGGCGGCGGCGACCAGCGCGCGGGACCGGGTGACCGCGGACTCCCAGAGCGCGTACAGCGACTCCGGGCTGTCACTGGCGGCCGTGGACCACTCCGAGCCCGGCTCGGCGGCGTCCCACGGCGGCCCGATCGGCTCGCCGCGCAGCTTGACGGCGAACCAGTCGGCCTCGACGTGGGCGAGGTGCTTGAGCAGGCCGCCCAGCGTCATCGTGCTCGCCGCGACGGTGACCCGGAGCTGCCCGGCGTCCAGGCCGCCGCACTTCCAGGCGAACGTGCGCCGGATGCGCTCGAGCGTGCTGAGGAGGGTCGCGATCTCGTCGCCGTCCACGACGAGCGTCGCGTAGGAGTCGGTCATGGCCGGGGAGCCTAGGATCGGTTCCGGACGATCCACTTCCGGAATCGGGAATTCCCATGGCGGACGACACGAGCCCGACGGCGCGGGCCCTGCGCACCCTCGAGCTCCTCCAGGCCGGTCCGGGCATCACGGCCGAACGGCTCGCCGGCAAGCTCGGCGTCTCCGAACGCGCCGCCCGGCGCTACGTCGGGATCCTGCGCGAGGCGGGCATTCCGATCGTCTCCGTCCGCGGGCCCCACGGCGGCTACCGGGTCGGGCGCGGCCTGCGGCTGCCGCCGTTGACGTTCAGCCCCGCCGAGGCCCTCGGCCTGGTCATGGCCGTGCTCGACGGCCACCACGACGCCGGCGATCCCGCCACCCTGGTCGGCGGTGCGCTGGGCAAGATCGTGCAGGCCCTCCCCGAGTCGGTCGCCGCGCAGGCCGAGGCCGTCCGGCGGACCGCCGCGGCCGCACCGGACGCCGCGGCCGCGCGGCCGGACCCCGAGACCACCTCGGCCCTGGTGCACGCCTGCGCCGAGCACCGGCGGGTCCGCCTCGGCTACCGCTCCGAGGCCGGCACCGAGTGGACGGGCGACGTCGACCCGTGGGCCGTCGTCGTCCGCCACGGCCGGTGGTACCTCTTGTGCCGCAAGCATCCGAAGGCGAGCGCCGGGCGTACCGGATCGACCGGGTCCGAAGCGCCGGCATCGGCGACGACACCTTCGAGCCGCCCCGTGACCTGGACCCGGTCGCGATGGTCGAGGAACACCTCGCCGTCGGCTGGGAGTACGACGTCGAGGTCGTCATCGACGCACCCCTCGACCTGGCCCGCCGATGCCTGCCCCGCGCCGTCGGGCAGCTCGGGCGCATCGACGACGGGACGACCCGCCTGACCGGCAGCACCGGCAATCCCGCCTGGTACGCCGAGCAGCTGGCCAGGATCCCGGCGCCGTACCGGATCGTGCGCTGCCCCGAGCTGCGGGAGGCCGCGCGGGTCCTCGGGCAGCGGCTGCTGGACGCCACCCGGATCGACGGGTGAACCCAGGAACGGCCGCGTATCGTCCTCCTGTGGCGGAACACACCGGCGAGACCCGCAACGAGCAGCTGACGCGCAACATCGGCGAGCTGCTGCAGGAGCTGCGGGTCGCGCAGGCCGGCGTGCAGATCCTCTTCGGCTTCCTGCTCTCGGTCGTGTTCACCGACCGGTTCCACGACGCCAGCGGGTTCGAGAAGTCACTGCACCTGTCCGCGGTGGCGCTCGCGGTGGCCGCGACCGCGCTGCTGACCGCGCCCGCGGCGTGGCACCGGCTGCTGTTCCGCACGGGCAGCCGGGAGCGGATCCTGACCGTCGGCAACCGGCTCGTGCTCGTCGGCCTGGTCTGCCTGGCCCTCGCGATCACGTCGACGGTCGCGCTGATCGCCAAGGTCGTCTACGGCGAGATCGCGATGATCGTCCTGGCCGCGCTGTGCGTGCTGCTCTTCGGGATCCTCTGGTTCGTCATGCCGCTCCGGATCCACCGCGCCACCGGCGGTCAGCCGACGGGACCGCCCAGGTAGAGCGTGTCCTCCTGGACGAAGCAGAGCGGGTTGCCGAACGGGTCGTCCGCGTAGAAGGACCGTTCGCCCCAGAACTGGGTTTCGATCGCGTCGTCGATCCAGCGCGGCCCGGCGTCGCGCACCCGCCGGAACGTCTCCTCGACGTCCTCGACCGCCAGGTAGACGATCCGCGGGTCCCGCTGCGGCCGCGGTTCGCGGTGTTCGAGCGGCGCCTCGACGCAGGCGAGCACGACGTCGCCGCAGGTGAAGTAGTGCCGGTTGACCGAGATCCGCTCGCCGGGACCGTCCAGGACGGCGGCGTAGAACGCGACCGCGATCTCGATGTCGTCGACCGGCTGGATCAACCGGAAGACCCGCGCTCCGCTCATGGCGCGAACAGTACCGCTGTTCATCCCGAGTTCGGCGGCCGTTGCCGGTGCGGTCGGCCGGCGCCCGTAGCTTCCGGCGCGTGACTGACACCTCTCGCCGGACCTTCCTCCTCGGCGCGGGCGCCGCCGCCGCGGCGACCCTGCCGGCCGTCGCCCTCGGCACGCCGGCCGTCGCCGCCGAAGCGCGGGGCCACCACCGCCCCGACGCCGAAGATCCGCGCTTCACGCTCGTGGTCATGCCGGACACGCAGTACCTGTTCGACGAGGACCGCGGCGACGCGGCCCCGTTGGACGCCTCGCTGCGCTACGTCCTCGACGAGGCTGACGACAACGTTGTCTTCCTCGCTCACCTCGGAGACCTCACGCAGAACGGCCGCGCGGACGAGTTCTCGCGCATCAGCAGGTCGTTCCAGGCCCTCGACCGCCGCCGGTTCCCGTACAGCACCCTCGCGGGCAACCACGACATCGACGGCTCGAAGGACGACCAGCGCGGCCCCTCGCCCTACCTGGACGCGTTCGGCCCGCAGCGTCACCGCAATTCGCCGACGTTCAAGGGCGCGTCGAAGGACGGCTACAACACCTACCACGTCTTCCGCGGCGGTGGCCGCGACTGGCTGCTGCTCGCCCTCGACTGGCGGCCCTCCGCGGGCGGGCTCGAGTGGGCCAGGCAGGTCCTCGCGCAGCACCCGGCGCTGCCCGCGATCCTCACCATCCACGAGCTGGTCTGGGCCGGCGACGACCACCAGGCGCAGTTCTCGACGTTCGGCGAACTGGTCTGGAAGGAGCTGGTGAACGGCAACGACCAGATCTTCCTGACGCTCAACGGCCACTACTGGCCGACCGGGCGCACGGTCCGCGAGAACGCCGCCGGGCACGACGTCCACGTCCACATCGCGAACTACCAGGACCGCTACTACGGCGGCAGCGCCATGGTCCGGCTCTACCAGTTCGACCTCGCGCGCGGCGTCGTCGACGTCCGGACGTTCTCGCCGTGGCTCGCCGCGCAGGACCACCTCAGCGAAATGCAGCGGGTCGAGGCCGAGCGCAGCGGCGCCGCCGACTACTTCAGCCTGGAGATCGACTTCGCCGAGCGCTTCAAGGGGTTCGCACCGGTGCCGGTCCCGCCCGGGCGTCCAGCGAAGCAGGTGCTGGTGCCGGGAACGGTCGCGTACTGGCGCTTCGAGGGCGGCCAGGACGGCAAGCCGGTGCCGGCCGACGTCGTCGTGCGCGACCAGAGCGGCCGCGGCAACGACCTCACGCGCGTCACGGCGCCCGGGAGCGGTCCGGACGCGCTGAAGTACGCGAGCGAGTTCTCGCCGCGGCAGCCGTCGCGGGCGAGCCTGCGGTTCGACGGCGGCCGTGACCCGAGCCGCGGCGCGTACCTGCGCACGGTCGACGCGGCCCCGATGAACAAGCTGAAGTTCGAGCGCGGCTACACCGTCGAGGCGTTCTTCTGGCTGCCGGCGAACTTCAAGGACGGCCACCACGGCTGGTGCGGCCTTTTCGCCCGCGAGGGCAGCGGTGGCGCCGCAGGCAAGACCGGCGACGACCCGAAGGAATCGGCCGCCACACTGTCCCTTTCGGACGGTGGCGAGCTGCAGTGGGCGGTGTTCCCCTTGAACCAGAACCGGATCTCGACGAACTGGGGCCACGAGCTGCCGGTCGAGAAGTGGTGGCACGTCGCGGTCGTCAACGATGGCCGGCGCACGACGGTGTTCGTCGACGGCTGCCCGGTGGTGCGCAACCCGGCCACCCCGGCGGTCGGCCTCGCGAATCCCGGCGGCTCGTGGCTGGTCGGTGCCTCGTCCTACGACGGGAAGGTCGACCGGAGCTTCGCCGGGCTGCTGGGTGACGTGCGGGTGGTGGACCGGCCGCTGAACCCGCGCGAATTCATGCTCGGATAGGGGTCTTGACAGCGGGTGGACAATAAAAAATCGACGTGCCTTCCCGGGAATAATAGGAAGATCCGTCGAATGTAGCTTTAGTCTAACCGCTGTGAGGGGAATTTGTCAAACCAGGGGTACGACGAGGAATTGCGGGCCGAGCGCGCGTACGTCACCGGGCTGTACGCGCGCCTCGACCGCGAACGCGAGCAGGCGGGGGCGCGCTTGCGCGGCGCGCTCGGGGAACCGGGGACCACGCTGGTGGAGCGCGACGCCGACGTGCGTGTCCGAGCTCGTGAGACGGTCCGGCTGAACGTCGCCGACAACGGGCTCTGCTTCGGCAGGGTGGACGCACTGAGCGGGGAAACCGGCTACATCGGCCGGATCGGTCTTTTCGACGGCGAAAACGACTACGAACCCCTTCTGCTGGATTGGCGGGCGCCGGCGGCGCGGCCGTTCTACGTCGCCACCGCGGCGTCGCCGGAAAACCTGCGCCGCCGCCGTCAGTTCCACACGCTGGGGCGAAAGGTCGTCGATTTCACCGACGAAATCCTCGGCCGTCCCGGTGACGGCGAACGCGGGGACGCGGCGCTGCTGGCCGCGGTCAACGCCCCGCGCGGCGACGGCATGCGGGACATCGTCGCGACGATCCAGGCCGAGCAGGACGAGATCATCCGGCTCGGCCACTCGGGGGTGCTGGTCGTCGAGGGCGGCCCCGGCACCGGGAAGACCGCCGTCGCGCTGCACCGGGTGGCGTACCTGCTCTACACGCAGCGCGAACGGATGTCGCGCAGCGGCGTGCTGGTGGTCGGGCCGAGCCCCCTGTTCCTCGACCACATCGGCCGCGTGCTGCCTTCGCTCGGTGAGTCGGACGTCGTGTTCGTGACGACCGGCGACCTCGTGCCGGGCTTGCGCGTCACCGCCGAAGACGAGCCGGAGGTGGCGAAGCTCAAGGGGTCGCTGAAGATCCTCGACGTGCTGACCGCGGCGGTCGCCGACCGGCAGCGCGTGCCCGAGGAACCGGTGCCGGTCGAGCTGGCCGACGTCACCGTGGCGCTCGACGCCGGCATCGCGGACGAGGCCCGGCTCGAAGCCCGCCGGTCCGGGCTGCCGCACAACGAGGCCGGCGCGGTCTTCCGCGCGCAGGTCGTGGCGCTCCTCGCCGAGCGGGCCGTGGCCGAGATCGGGGAAGGCTGGCTGACCCGCGAGGACCGTGGGGCGTGGGCCGACCTGCGCGCCGACGTCCTCGACGAGCTGGCCGGGCACGAAGACCTCGGCGGCACGCTCGGCGCGTTGTGGCCGGAGCTGACGCCGGAGACACTGCTGGCCCCGCTGTACATGTCGCCGCGCCGGCTCGAAGCCGCCGGCGCCGATCCGGCGCTGTTCCGCGCGGACGGCGCGGCTTGGACCGTGTCGGACGTGCCGCTGCTCGACGAGCTGGTCGACCTGCTCGGCCGGGACGATTCCGCCGAGCGCGCCGCCGCGCGTCGCCAGGCGGAGGAGGACGCGGAGTACGCCGAAGGCGTCATGGACCTCATCAAGCTGGACCGCGAAGAGCAGGATGAGGATCTCGGCCTGGTCGCCACCGACCTGCTCTACGCCGAGGACCTGGCCGACCGGTTCGCCGAGCGCGACACCCGCGACCTCGCCGAGCGCGCGGCCGAGGACCGGGACTGGACCTACGGGCACGTCGTCGTCGACGAGGCACAGGAACTGTCCGAAATGGACTGGCGGGCGCTGATGCGGCGGTGTCCGAGCCGGTCGTTCACGGTCGTCGGCGACCTGGCGCAACGCCGCAGCGCCGCCGGGGCGACCGAGTGGGGATCGATGCTGGCGCCGTACGTCGCCGACCGGTGGGCGTACCGGGAGCTGACGGTAAACTACCGGACCCCGGCGGAGATCATGACGGTCGCCGGCGCGGTGCTCGCGCGGTTCGCGCCGGACGCGCGGCCGCCGGAATCCGTGCGGGCGAGCGGGATCCGGCCGTGGTCGCGGCGGGTCTCGGACGCCGAGCTGGCGGCCGCCATCGACGATTTCGATCGCGAAGAGGCCGAACGCGAAGGCACCAGCGTCGTGATCGGCCCGCCCGGCGTACCGGGCGCCGTTCCGCCGTCGGCGACGAAGGGCCTGGAGTTCGACGCGGTCCTCGTCGTCGAGCCGGAACGGATCCTGGCCGAAGGCGCGCGTGGCGCGGCGGAGCTGTACGTCGCGCTCACGCGCGCCACGCAGCGCCTCGGGGTGCTGCACCGGGATCCGCTCCCGGCGGTGCTGGCCGGGCTCGCCGAAGCGGGCGTGCCCGCGCGGGCGGGCCACCGGCGGTTCCAGTAGCGCGCGCTCGCTCGTGAGTGAGAAACAGTGTTCTAACGCTGTTTCTCACTCACGACGGGCTTACGCCGTGAGCCGGCCCCAGGCGTAGTTCTGCTTGGCCAGCTTGAGGTAGACGAACAGCTCGGTCCCGGACACGCCGTCGATCTTGCGGATCTCCTCGCCCAGCACTTCGAGCATGTGGTCGTCGTCCCGGCAGACGAGTTCGGCCAGCAGGTCGTAGCGCCCGGCGCACAGCACGACGTAGTGCACGTTCGGCAGTTCGGACAGCTTGTCGGCCACGGCGCGCGGATCAGCGCCGTCGACGCTGATCCCGACCATCGCCTGCCTCGTCAGATCGACGTTGACCGGGTCGGTCACCGCCACGATCTGCATGAGGTCGTCACGCAGGAGTCGTTGCACGCGCTGGCGAACGGCCCCCTCCGAGAGCCCGACCGCCTTCGCGAGCGCGGTGAACGAGGCCCGGCCGTCTTGCTGCAGCAGGGCGATCAGCGATCTGTCCGTGTTGTCCAGCCCGCGCGCACGTGAATCTTCACCCATGCCGTCCCTCCCTGTGTTTCGGCATGTGATTTGTCAAGTGCGCAGCGTATCGAGACCTGACCAGAAAGCGAGACCCCTGCGCCAGCTTCACGTGATCCGGCGCCAGGATCGTGATTTGCCGAGGAATCGGTGGCTGGGGAGGAAACTCACGAGTCATTCCGAGGCGGCCTCGGGCGGCCGATCTAGAACCAGGTGGCGAGGGCGACGTCGAGCGGCCCCTCGCCAGCCCAGGCGACCACGCCGTCGGGCCGGAGCAGCAGCGGGCCGGTGTTCGTGACCGGCACGACGTCGACGCGCGGATCGGCCGGGTGCTCCGCGCTCAGCAGGAGGCCGCGGCCGGTGCGGGTGTGTTCGTGCAGCCGGGTCGTGCGGCCGTCGGCGTCGACGAGTTCGAGGTCCGGGCAGTGCTCGCCGGCCGGGGCCGGGGCGGGGTAAGGGAAGTCGTAGCGCTCGCGGACGCCGGACAGGAGGTCCGCGAAGTACCGGTTCGCCTCGGGCAGGTCCAGCACTTCGCCGACGATCTCCCGCAGCGCGTCGATGTGCGGGCCGGGCGCCAGCAACGCCGACTGCGCGCGTGTGTTGCGTAGCACCGCTTCGCCGGCCGGGTGCCTTTCGCGCGTGTACGTGTCGAGGAACGCTTCGGGCTTGTCGCCGCGAAGGACGGCGCCAAGCTTCCAGCCGAGGTTGGCCGCGTCCGGAATGCCGAGGTTGAGGCCATGCCCGCCGCTCGGCGAGTGCACGTGCGCGGCGTCGCCGGCGAGGAAGACGCGGCCGCGGCGGTAGTCGTCGGCCTGGCGGGCCTGGTCGCCGAACCGCCGTTCCTCCCGGAAGTCCTCGACGACGACGTCCGCGCCGGTGACCCGCCGGATGCTCTCGGCGAGCTCGGCCGCGGTGACCGGCTCCGGGTTCGACGCGGGTTCGGTGACCCCGACCATGCTGCCGCCGTGCAGGAAGGTGCCCCCGGCGTACCGCCCGGCGGGCGGGATGGCGCCCGCGAACCGGACCTGCCCGGCGACCGTGCGCAACAGGGCCGGCGTGCCGGGGAAGGCGAAGCCGGCCAGCTTGCGCACGGTGCTGCGGCCGCCGTCGCAGCCGACGACGTACTGGGCGCGCCAGGTCTTCCCGGCGGTGACGGTGACACCGTCCACATCGGATTCCAGGGCGGTGACCTCGTGACCGCGCAGGATTCTGATGCCCTCGGCGTGCTTCGCGAGGACGCGTTCCAGTTCCGGCTGCCAGATGTTCGTCCGCGGGCGGTCTTCGCGCGGGACGATCTTGAAGATGTTCGCGAAGTGGCCGCGGGTGCTGCCGTGGTCGCGCGCGAGGTCCTTCGTGCCTTCGACATCGGCTTCGGCGAGCTGGGCACCGAGCCCGCGTCGCCGGAGTGCCTCGGTCGCGAGCACGCCCAGGCCGCGCGACTTCGGTTCTTCGGAAGGTGTGGTCAGGCGTTCCAGGACCAGCGGCTCGGCGCCGGCCAGCTTGAGCTCGGCGGCGAGGAACAGGCCCACCGGACCCGCGCCCACGACGATCACGTCGGCATCCATGCTGTCTCCTTAACTTGTTAAGGACTAAGATGGCCTTAACAAGTTAAGTCGTCAAGGAGCAGCATGCCGCTGGAAGTCGGCGACGCGGTGCGCGTCGCGCTGAAACTGCTGGAAGACGAGGGTCTCGACAAGCTGACCGTGCGGCGGCTGGCCACGGAGCTGGGGGTCAAGGCGCCCGCGTTGTACTGGCACTTCCGGAGCAAGCGCGCGCTGCTCGACCACATGACGGACGCGATCGTCGCGCCGGTCGTCGCCGCGCTGCCGTCCGGCGGGCCGTGGCTGAAGTGGCTCGAAGACGCTGGTCTGGCGCTGCACACGGCGTTGCTCGCACACCGCGACGGCGCCCGCGTCGCGCTGGGCGCGGACCTCACCACGGCCCGCGCGCTCGGTGAGCTGGCCGAGCGCGCGGTCGGGGTGCTGCATGACGCGGGCTTCCCGCTCGGCGAGGCCACCCGCGCGGCCGGGGTGCTGGTCCACTTCGTGCTCGGCCGGGCCGTCGAGGACCAGACGCGGCTGCCGCCCGCCGAGGAGGCGGCGGTGATCGCGTCGGCCTCGTTCCCGTTCCCGCTGATGGCGCGTGGCCTGCGCGAACGCGCCGGTTCGACGGTCGAAGACGACTTCCGCTACGCGCTCGGCGTGCTGCTTGCCGGCCTCGACGCGGTCAGCCCAAGTCGCGCCGGCTGAGGTCCTCCTCGGTTTCGCGGCGCACCAGCAGCGTCGCGACGCCGTCCTTGACGCCGACCAGCGGCGGGCGTCCGACCTGGTTGTAGTTCGAGGCCAGCGAGTAGTGGTACGCGCCGGTGCACGGCACGGCCAGCAGGTCACCGGCGTGCAGGTCGCCGGGCAGGAGGAGGCCGTCGGCGAGGACGTCGCCGGCTTCGCAGTGCCGGCCCACGACGGTCATCGGGAGACGCTTCGCCTTCGATCGCCGTCCGACCAGGCGCGTCGTGTAGCGCGCGCCGTAGAGCGATGGCCGCGCGTTGTCGCTCATCCCGCCGTCGACCGCGACGAACGTGCGGCTGCCGCGCTTGACCGCGCAGACTCGGTAGACGGTGATCCCGGCCGGCCCGACGAGCGCCCGGCCGGGCTCGATCGTCAAGCGTGGCAACGGGAATCCGTGCGCCGCGCACTCGTAGGCGAGCGCCACGCGCAGGCGTCGCGAGTAGCCGCCGAGGTCGAACGCGGGCTCGCCGCCGACGTACGGCACCGCGTGCCCGCCGCCGAGGTCGAGCTCCCGCAGGGTGACGCCGTGGGTGTCGCGGATCCGGACGAGCACCTCGGCCATCCGGCGCGCGGCGGCCTCGTAGCGGTCGACGCGGGAGACCTGCGAGCCGATGTGGCAGTGCAGGCCGGCGAGCCGCAGCCCGGGCTGGCCTCGCACGGCCCGCACGGCCGCGTCGACGTTGTCGGGGACGCCGTCGAGCAGCGAGAAGCCGAACTTCTGGCCCTCGGTGCCGGTGCTGATGGCCGCGTGCGCGCCGGCCGCGACGCCCGGCGTCACGCGGATCATCACCTGCTGCGCGCCGTGGGCGAGCGCGCCGAGCTGCTCGATCTCGTCGAGCGAGTCGACCACGATCCGGCGGACGCCGTACGCGAGAGCGGCCTTCAGGTCTTCGGGCGTCTTCGCGTTGCCGTGCAGCAGCATGCGCTCCGCGGGGAAGCCGACTCCGCGCGCGACGGCGATCTCGCCCGCGGAGCAGGTGTCGAGCGACAACCCCGCTTCGGCGACCCAACGCAGTACGGACCGCGTACACAGCGCCTTGCTCGCGTACGCGACTTCGACGTCCGGGAGCGCTTCGCGGTACTCGCGGGCGGTGTCGCGGACCTGCTGCTCGTCGATGAGGTAGGACGGCGTCCCGAAGCGGGCGGCGAGGTGGCTGACCCGCGCGCCGGCGAAGAGGAGCTCGCCGTCTTCGCCGATTCGGGTGCTTCGCGGCCAGACTCCTGGCTCGAGGTGATCGGCGGCTTCGCAGCCGAGGCTGGGAAGAAGCTCGCTGAGCGTCACGGTGTGCCTCCGGGCATCACGGCGGATCGGACTCCGTCAGGACATCGCTGTCTTCTTCGCCGGGCTTCCCCCGTGAATGTCGTCCTGACGGTGTCCGGCGGTGTGCTGATGCCTTATTAACGCGCGAGTAACTTCGGCCACACCCCGCTTGCCTGCGCAGAGCTGAATTTCCACGGCGGCCGCCGTCACACGGGGCATGGTTACCGACACGATGGACGAGACCGAGTTCGCCGAACTGACCGAGCGGCACCGCCGGGAGCTGCGGGTGCACTGCTACCGGTTCCTGGGGTCGCTCGACGAGGCCGAGGACCTGGTGCAGGAGACGTTCCTGCGCGCGTGGCGCGGGCGTGACCAGTACGCCGGGCGGGCGAGCGTGCGGGCGTGGCTGTACAAGATCGCCACGAACGCGTGCCTCGACTTCCTCGCCCGGTTCGTGCGGGAGGTGCCCGCGCTCGACCTCCCGGTGGCATCCGGCTCGCACCTGGCCCCCCGACCCGCGGCGGCCGTCCCGTGGTTGCAGCCGGCCCCGGACGACGTCCTCGAGACGGCGATCTCGCGGGAGACGGTCGAGCTGGCGTTCCTGGCGGCGGTCCAGTACCTTTCGCCGCGCCAACGCGCTGTCTTGATCCTTCGCGACGTCGTCGGCTGGTCGGCGAAGGAGACAGCGGCGGCGTTGTCGACAACCCCGGCTTCGGTGAGCAGCTCGCTTCAGCGCGCTCGGGCGGAGTTGAAGGAGCAGCTGCCTTCGCAGCGTACGGAGTGGCGCGTGGCTTCAAGCGGCGAAGAGCGCGAAGTCGTCGCGCGCTACATCTCGGCTTTGACGTCGGCGGACGACGCGGCGATCGCCGCGGTACTCAGCGAGGACATCCGCTGCAGCCACCAGCCGGGAGCGGGCGGCCACACCGGCCCCCACCCGACTTGGTACGGCGGCCGGTCAACGGTCCTGGCCGGCTGGGCGCCGGTGCTGCACGGGCCGGGGGCGATGGAGTTGCGCCTGCTCCCGGTCCGCGCAAACGGCGGCCCAGCGGTAGCGACGTACCTCCGCCACGACGGCCGGTTCCGGGCGTTGGGGCTGAACGCGCTGAGGGTGGTCAACGGCCAGGTGGCCGAGGTGACGACGTTCGTCCCAGCGGTGTTCGGGGCGTTCGGTCTGCCGGAGGTGCTGCCGGAGGGCGCTTGAGGCGGGCCGATCGGCGACGCGCGTTCGGTGTGCCGAGTTGCTCTGCCGGAGGGCCCTTGGGTGTGGCGGGCCGGGCGTTGGCGCGGTCTGCCGGACTTGCTGCTCGATCGAAGCTGGGTCTTGACGCGCGTTCGGTCTGCCGGGCGTGCTGCCGAGGGGCAATCAGGACAGGCCGGTCGGGCGCGCGCGTCCGGGCCCGCCGGGCTCGCTGTCGGAGGGCGCTTGAGTTGTGGCGGGCCTGCCGGGCGTTCGGTGCGCCGGATGGCGCCGGCCCGGCCGCAGCGTGCCCACTCGCCGGGAGCCGGGAGCCGGGAGCCGGGAGCCGGGAGCCGGGAGCCGGGAGCCGGGAGCCGGGAGCCGGGAGCCGGGAGCCGGGAGCCGGGAGCCGGGTCGCTCGGTCCCTGCCTCAGCGGGCCTTGTGGTCCGCCGCCGTGCCGCAGACGCAGCCGCGGTCGGCTCCCTGGCCGGCCGCCGTTGCCGCGCAGTAGCGGCGGGCTATCGCGTCGTGCGCTTCCAGGTCGTGGGGGCAGTTCGGGCACTGGGCTTCGGTGCGGGGCACCTCGGGCGCGCCGGGCGCCGGGGCCGTCATGCCGGCACCTTCTTCGCCCGCAGCGGCTCGCTCACCGAGTGCAGGTGCTGGAGCACGTAACCGTACGAGCGGGCCCAGCCGCACTGCGCGTAGGAAATCCCGTGCCGGTCGCAGAACTCGCGGACGATCACCTGCGCGTGCTTGAGGTTCGGCCGGGCCATGCTCGGGAACAGGTGGTGCTCGATCTGGTAGTTCAGCCCACCCAGCGCGAAGTCGACCACCGGGCCGCCGCGGATGTTGCGTGACGTCAGTACCTGCTTGCGCAGGAAGTCGAGCTTGTGCCCGGTCTCCAGCATCTCCATGCCCTTGTGGTTGGGCGCGAACGAGCAGCCCATGTACAGCCCCCACAGGAACTGGTGCACCAGGATGAAGATGATCCCGGTCAACGGCGACAGCACGATGAACACCGCGGCGAGGTACGCGGCCAGGTGCGCGATCAGCAGCGCGGACTCCAGCTTGCGGCGGCGAATGTCCTTGCGCAGCACCGCTTTCACGCTCGACACGTGCAGGTTCAGGCCTTCGAGCAGCAGCAGCGGGAAGAACAGGAACGCCTGGTACTTCGCCATCCAGCGCAGGAACCCGCGCTTCTGCGAGCTCTGCGCCTTGCTGAACGCGAGCGCGGCGATGTCGACGTCCGGGTCTTCGTCTTCGTGGTTGGGGTTGGCGTGGTGCCGCGCGTGCGTGCCGATCCACCAGCCGTAGCTCAGCCCGGTGAGTCCACCGTGGACGAACCCGGTGGCGTCGTTCGCCCGGCGGGTGCGGAAGATCTGCTTGTGCCCGGCGTCGTGCCCGATGAACGACAGCTGCGCGAACATCATCGCGAAGAACGCCGCGAGGAAGAGCTGCCACCACGAGTCGCCGAGGTAGGCGAACGCGACCCAGCCGCCACCGAACGCGGCGAGGTTCAGCCCGATCCGCACCGCGTAGTACCGCCGTCGCCGCCGGAGCAGCCCGGCGTCCTTGATGAGCCGGGACAGCTCGGCGAAGTCGCTGCCGGCCGTGGCCGGGGTGTCCGGAACCTGGGTGGAAGTCATCAACGTCACCGCTCTGGCTAAGTCGCAAAGGCTTGTCCAGCAACGGTTTCCAGCCCCGACGGGGTCCGGGTCCGGTCCGGGAAAGGGCACTGGGGCCTGGTCGCGGTGGTACCGCGTCCTGTCCTCAGCCTCCCATCCCGCCGCCGTGAAGGCAATTCCCCGCAGCCTGCCGAAGAGGTGTACAGTCAGCCACATCGGGATGAAAGGTGACTTACCACACACCCGAAACTTCCCGGCCGGGCCGCCCCGACCGGGGGCAGGAGCCGGGTCCGGAACCCCGCTCGTACGCAACCATGTCGGCCGTTCGGCCGGCGAGCAGCCGCCCGTAGTCGCGCAGAGTGACGCCCGAGGTGCCCAATTGGGTTGCTACAGCTTGGTTCTTCCGGTGCGACTCCGGTCATCAGGTGGCTCGTCGGCGAGCCGGGCTTCGGCGTCACCGCGCTCCGGCGCGCCGATGGGCCACCACCTTCACGAAAGCCCCCAGGACGAAAGCAGTCCGAAGAGCCGTTCGCGTTCGGTGCCCGTCAGCAGCCGGCTCGGCGGCCGGACGTCCGGGCGGCACAGGCCGAGTTGCCCGAGCGCGTCCTTGACGACGCTGACGTTGTTGGCGTTCCCGTTCGCGGCGCGCAGCTCTTCGAACGGCCGGATCCGCTCCCAGACCGCCATCGCGCCCGGATAGTCCCCTGTGGACAGTGCGCGGAACATCTCCATCGAGATCGCCGGGTCGACGTTCACGAGTCCCGACGTGAAACCGGTGGCGCCGACGGCGAAGTACCCGGGCGCCGAGAGCTCGGCCAGGCCGGCGATCCACACGAAGCGCTCGAAGCCCGCGTCCCGCGCGACCGAGCCGAACCGCACCGGGTCGGGCACGGCGTACTTCACGCCGATGACGTTCGGCGCCGCTTCGCCGAGCGCGCGCAGCTGGTCGCCGGCGATCGCCGGGTTGCGGACGTAGAGCACGACGCCGAGATCGGGCACGGCGGCCGCGATCGCGGCGTGGTAGTCGACCCAGCCGTCGCCGGAGATGTACGGGTGCACGGGCTGGTGGATCATGATCATGTCGGCGCCGGCGTCCCGCGCGTGCGTGGCCGCCCGCGTCGCCGACGCGACGTCGTGGCCGATCCCGGCGAGCACGCTGCCCCGGCCGGCCACGGCCTCGACCGTGACCTCCAGGCAGTGCCGGGCTTCCGCCGCGTCCAGCGCGTAGAACTCGCCGGTGTTCCCGTTCGGCGTCACGACTTCGACGCCGCCGGTGATCAGCCGGTCGACGAGCTTCGCGTACGTCTGGCCGTCGACGGCGCCCTCGGCGTCGAACGGCGTCACCGGGATGGCCACCACCCCGGAAAGCCGCCGCCTCTGCTGCTCGAACGTCATCGGGTCCCCTTCGGATCGCCGGTCTCTGCGGTGCTTTCGCCCGGGAGCCCGAAGGCGATCCGGTCGATGAAATCGGTGATGTGCTTGCGCAGCAGGTGTTCGGCCTGCCGGGCGTTGCCGCTCTCGGCGGCGGTCAGGATCGCCCGGTGTTCGGCCGCTTCACCCCGCCACGTCGGGCTGATGCCCCAGCCGGTGACGGTGATCAGGGCGGCCTGGTCGCGTAGGCCGTCGAGGATCTCGACGAGCAAAGGGTTCCCGCATCCGGAGTAGAGCGCGCGGTGGAACAGCCGGTTGGTCAGGCTGGCTTTGGCGCGGTCGGCGGCCGCGGTACCGGTGCCGACGTCGGCCAGGACTCCCCGCGCTTCACCGAAGTCCGCGCCGCGCTCGACAGCGCGTCGGACGGCTTCGGGCTCGAGGAGCGCTCGCAGGTCGTACACGGCGTGGGCGCTCTCGGCGTCCATGACCCGGACCGCGGCGCCCTTGTACGTGCTCATCGTGACCAAACCGGAACCGGCGAGGATTCGCAGCGCTTCGCGCACCGGTGTCTTCGACACCCCGAGCAGGGCGCCCACCTCGGCTTCGACGAGCGTTTCGCCCGGCCCGAACTCCCCGCTCAAGATCGACTCCTTGATCGCATCACGCACGAAATCCGTGCGCGAGACGGGCGGCGGCGGCCTCCGGGCCGAAGAAGTGCTCGCCACTGGCATGTCCGATCTGATATACGATGCGACATACAACATTATCACGGACCCAGGGAGCAGCCATGCAGCGTCGCACCGGCTTCCGATTCCGCCGGGCACTCCTGGCGGCCGGCCTCGCCGCCGGACTGGCGGCCTGTGGCGCGCCCGGCGGGGACGGCGGCCAGGCGGCGGATCCGAAGGCCGTCCCCGACAAGCCGAGCAAGCCCGTCGACCTGAACATCCTCGACATCGCGGGCAACCTTCAGCTCACCAAGCAGATGATCGAGAACTTCAAGGCCGCGCACCCGGAAGTGCTCTCGAAGGTCACCTATTCGACGGCACCCGCACCGAGCATGGCCGGCAAGCTGAAGGCCGAGCAGGACGGCGGCGTCGCCCAGACCCACCTGGTCCTCAGCGGCACGGACGGCCTGTCCGCCGGCATCGCGAACGGCACGCTCGCCAAGGTCCTCCCGGACTTCTCCAGCCGGTTTCCGAACCTGATGCAGAACTACCTCGAGCCCGCGGCCAAGATGCAGGAGCTGGCCAACGGCTACGGCGTCGAGGTCGTCTACTACCCGTCCGGCCCGCTGCTGGAGTTCAACCCGGGAGCGGTTCCGGCGGCGCCGGCGTCCCCGCAGGAGCTGCTCGACTGGGCCAAGGCCCACCCGGAGAAGTTCCAGTACGCGCAGCCGTCGAACTCCGGCCCGGGCCGGACGTTCCTGATGGGCCTGCCGTACCTGCTCGGCGACAAGGACCCGAAGGATCCCGACAAGGGCTGGGACAAGACCTGGGCGTTCCTGCAGGAGCTGGGCAAGTACGTGAAGTACTACCCGTCCGGCACCACCGAGACGATGAAGAACCTCGCGTCGGGTTCGGTGGACATGGTCATGTCGACGACCGGCTGGGACATCAACCCGCGCAAGCTCGGCACGGTGCCCAACACGGTCAAGACCGCGATCATGCAGCCGATGCACTGGGTCACCGACGCCCAGTACGCCCTGATCCCCAAGGGCCTCTCGCCCGACCAGGAGTCGGCGATCCTGCAGCTGATCGCGTGGATGCTGAAGCCGGACCAGCAGGCGATCGCCTACGACGACGGCTACTTCTACCCCGGCCCGGCGGTCAAGGACGTCACCCTGCAGATGGCGCCGCAGAAGAGCCAGGACACGATCAAGCAGTTCGGGCGCCCGGAGTACGAGCAGTGGATCTCCCAGTACCCCAAGGAGACCTCGCTGCCGGCCGAGCAGCAGGTCAAGGCGTTCGACAAGTGGAACCAGCTGGTCGGCGGCTCGAAGGTCGGCAAGAAGTGACGTTCGAGCAGCTCCGGCTGGACGGCGTCTCGCGCAGCTTCGGCACCGCGAACGCCCTGAGCGGCCTCGACCTCGCCATCTCGCGCGGCGAGTTCGTGGCCCTCCTCGGCCCGTCCGGCTGCGGCAAGTCGACCGCGCTCAACTGCCTGGCCGGACTGCTGCCCCTGACGGGCGGCAGCATCTGGCTCGACGACGCCCGCATCGACGGCCGGCCCCCGGAGCAGCGCGGGTTCGGGATGGTCTTCCAGAACTACGCGCTGTTCCCGCACATGTCGGTCCGCGCCAACGTCGGCTTCGGCCTCAAGATGCGCAAGGTCGCCCGCGCCGACGCCCGCCGCCGCGTCGACGAGGCATTGCGCCTGGTCCAGCTCACCGACCACGCGGGGAAGTTCCCCGCGCAGCTCTCCGGCGGCCAGCAGCAGCGCGTCGCCATCGCCCGGGCCGTGGTGCTGGAGCCCCCGGTCGTCCTGATGGACGAGCCGTTGTCCAACCTCGACGCCAAGCTCCGCCTCGAGATGCGGATGGAGATCCGCCGCCTCCACCAGACCCTCGGCCTGACCACGGTGTACGTCACCCACGACCAGGAGGAGGCCCTGTCGCTGGCCGACCGCCTGGTGGTGCTGCGCGACGGCACGGTCCAGCAGATCGGCACCCCCGAGGAGGTGTACGCCCAGCCGGTGAACAGTTATGTGGCCTCCTTCATGGGATATCGGAACCTCCTGGACGTGACGGTCGTCGAGACCGCGGGCTCGTCGGTCACCGTGGAGGGCGCCGGAGTCCGGCTGACGGGCCGCGGCTCGCTCACCGAGGGCCCGGCGAAGGTCGCGATCCGCCCGGAGGACTTCGTCATCGGCGACGGCGCCGAGAACGCCCTCGACGTCACGGTCGAGATCGTCGAGTACCACGGCCGTGAACTGTCGGTCTCGGCCCGTCTCGAGAGCGGGACACCGGTGTACTTCCGCACGGACAAGCGCCTCGCCCCGGGCGACACCGTCCGGATCGGTGTCCCGGCCGAGCGTGTCCTGGTGTTCGAGCCATGACGGCCCTCGCGAGTGCCCGCCCGGCGTTGCGTCACCGTCTGGCCGAACGCGGTGTCGACCGCACCCTGCTCCTCCTGGTGCCCGGCCTGCTGGTCACCGCCTGCCTGTTCCTGTACCCCTTCCTCTACGGCCTCCAGCTGTCCTTCGCCCCGCGCCAGGGCGGGGTCTTCGCCAACTACGCACGGTTCTTCGGCGACCCGTACCTGCACGACACCATCTGGACGACGCTCGGCATCGCGTTGCCCGCGACCTTCATCAACGTGCTCGCCAGCATCCCGATCGCCTACGTGATGCGCGGCCGCGTCCGCGGCAAGCGGCTCCTGACGACGATCCTCGTCGTGCCGATCACGCTCGGCACGGTGCTCACCGCGCAGGGCCTGATCATGTACGGCGGGCCGGCGGGCTGGCTGAACAAGGTGCTCACGGTCCTCGGCATCACCGACGAGCCGCTCCCGCTGATCCACAACTACACCGGCGTGCTGCTGTCCCTGGTGATCACCGGCTTCCCGTTCTCCTTCCTGTTGACGCTGTCCTATCTCTCGGGCATCGACCCCTCCCTGGAGAAGGCGGCCGCGACCCTCGGCGCGAACTGGGCCCAGCGCTTCCGGCGCATCACGCTGCCCCTCCTGGCTCCCGGCCTGGCGATCACCTTCTGCCTTTCGTTCGTGATGGCGTTCTCGGTGTTCCCGAGCGCGCAGCTCGTCGGCGACCCCGCGAACGAGACCCGCGTCATCTCGATCGCGGCCTACCACGCCGCGTTCGAGGAGTACGACTACTCGATGGGCTCGGCCGTCGCGATGCTCATGGCGGTGGTCATGCTGATCGTGATCGGCCTGGTCATGGCGTGGCGCGGCACGCTGTACCGCGGAGCGACCGGAGGCAAGGGATGACCGGTTGGGTCGCGCGTCCCGGACGTTGGGTCGTCTGGGCCGTCGTCGTGTTCTTCTTCGTCAACCTCGCCGGCGTGGTGCTCTCGGTCGTCGTCGACTCGTTCGGCAAGCAGTGGTTCGGCACCTGGCTCCCGGACGGCTTCACCACCCATTGGTACGCCGACGCCTGGCGCGAGTTCGGCTTGTCCGACGTGCTCCTGACCACCGCGATCGTCGCGCTGGTGGTGATCGCCGTGTCGGTGGCAGTCGGCGTCCCGGCCGCCTACGCGCTGGCCCGCCGCTCGTTCCCCGGCAAGCGCCTGGTGATGCTGCTGTTCGTGCTGCCGATCCTGATCCCTCCCATCACCTACGGCATCCCGCTGGCCACCGTGCTCTACAAGTTCCACCTGGCCGGCACGACCACCGGCGTCATCCTGGCGAACCTCGTGCCGTCGGTGCCGTTCGTCGTGCTGACCATGACGCCGTTCATCGAGCAGATCGACCCGAAGATCGAAGCCGCCGCCCGCATGTCCGGCGCGCGCACGGTTTCGGTGTTCACCCGGATCCTGGGCCCGCTGCTGCTGCCGGGGATCCTGGCCGCCTCGATCCTCGTGCTGGTCCGGACGGTCGGCATGTTCGAGCTGACGTTCCTCACCGCCGGCCCGGACTCGACGACCCTCGTCGTGGCGCTCTACAACTCCGTGTTCGCCGCCGGCATCCGGGCCAACCAGTCGGTCGATGCCATGGCGACCATCTACACCGCCTCCATGCTCGTGCTCCTTCTCGTCGCGCTGCGGTTCGTGAACCCGACCCAGCTGGTCACCCGGATCCGGGAGGAGACCTAGTCCGTTCGCTCATGCGTTTGACTTTACCGCGAAACGTCGAACAGATGATCGACACGATCGGGCGAACCTGGGACTTGCCCCTCCTCCGAGGGGAGGTGCCACGCTGAGGGCATGTGGTACTCGATCGGCGAGCTGGCCAGCCGGACCGGCCTGACGGTCAAGGCCGTCCGGTTCTACTCCGACCGCGGCCTCGTCCCGCCGTCCGGGCGCAACGCCGCAGGTCATCGCCAGTACGACGACACCGCGCGCACCCGGCTCGACCTCATCCGCACCCTCCGGGAACTCGGCGTCGGCCTGGCGACGATCCGGCAGGTCGTCGACGGCGAAGCGACCGTCGCCGACGTCGCGGCGAGGCACGCCGAGGCCCTGGAACTGCAGATCCGCGTGCTGCGCGTGCGTCACGCGGTGCTGACGGCCGTCGCGAAACGTGGTTCGACCCCCGAGGAGGCAACGCTGATGCACGAGCTGGCCCGACTGTCCGAAGTGGAGCGCCGGCGCCTGGTCGGCGACTTCCTCACCGACGCCTTGGGCGACCGTCCCGACCTCGAAGGCGTCGCCCGCACCCTGACCCCCGAGCTGCCGGAGGAGCCGAGCCCCGAGCAGGTCGAGGCGTGGGTGGAGCTGGCCGGACTGACGCAGGACAAGGAGTTCCGCGCGATCCTGCGCCGGCTCGTGGAGCAGCACGAGGGTGGTTTGCGCCGCGGCCTGGCCGCCGAGGTGCGCGACGCCGTCACGCCGGCGCTCGAGGCCGGAGTCGCACCGGAGTCGCCCGAGGCCCGGGCGATCGTCGACGGTCTCGGGCGCGACCCCGGCCAGGTGCGGGAATGGCTCGCCCTCGTCGGCGACCCCCGCCGCGAGCGCTACCTGCGGCTGCTCGCGGTGGTCAACGGCTGGGCCGCCCCGGAAAGCCTGGCGCCGGCGTTCGGCTGGCTGGCCGCGGCTACGGCTTGACCTCCGATCTGATCCACGCCAGCGCCTCCTCGGCCGGCTGGGCGTCGACCCGGCGCCCGTCGCGCAACCGCAGGGAAAGCTGCCCCGCGGCGACCTCCTGCGGGCCGAGCACGGCCTGGTACGGCACCAGCCGGCCGTCCCGGATCCGTGCGCCGAGACTGCCTTCCGGCGCGATCTCGACGCGCAGATCGTCACACCGGTCGAGAATTGACCGTGCGTAAGGCAATTCGGCCGGGGACACCGGCAGCAGCCGCAGCTGGACCGGCGCCAGCCAGGCCGGGAACGCGCCGCCGTGGACCTCGACCAGCTGCGCCACCGCGCGTTCGACGCTGCCGATGATGCTGCGGTGCACCATCACCGGCCGGTGCTTCGCCGCGTCCGCGCCGACGTACTCGAGGCCGAACCGCTCGGGCTGGTGGAAGTCGATCTGGACGGTGGACAGGGTCGATTCGCGGCCCGCGCCGTCGACGATCTGGACGTCGATCTTCGGTCCGTAGAAGGCCGCTTCGCCCTCGACGGCGTCGTACGGGAGGCCGTCGAGGACGGAGCGCAGGATGTCCACGGCCCGGTCCCAGTCGCCGGCGACGTACTTCCCGCCGGGGCCGGGGAGCGAAAGCCGGTAACGCGCCGGGCTGATCCCGAGCGCGTCGTAAGCCTTCCGGATCATGGCCAGCGCGGCGCCCGCCTCGGCTTCGACCTGCTCGGGGGTGCAGAAGATGTGCGCGTCGTTGAGCTGGATCGCGCGCACCCGGCTCAGCCCGCCGAGCACGCCGGAGAGCTCGCTGCGGAACATCCCGCCGATTTCGGCGATGCGCAGCGGGAGCTCGCGGTAGCTGCGGCCGCGCGAACGGTAGATCAGCGCGTGGTGCGGGCAGAGGCTCGGCCGCAGCACGAGCTGCTCGCCGCCGACGTCCATGGGCGGGTACATGTCGTCGCGGTAGTGCGACCAGTGCCCGGAGATCTCGTACAGCTCACGTTTGCCGAGCACCGGCGAATGGACGTGCTGGTACCCGGCGCGCCGTTCCAGGCCGCGGACGTACTCCTCGAGGCTGTGGCGGACGATCGCGCCGTCGGGCAGCCAGTAGGGCAGGCCCGCGCCGATGAGCGGATCGGCGTCGAACAGGCCGAGCTCACGGCCGAGCTTGCGGTGATCGTGCATGGTGGACTCCTCGTGGACGGCGAGGCGATCGACCACAAGACGAAGCCCGGGGCGACCGCCCCGGGCTTCGGTGAGCGTGGATCAGCGCGCCGGGACACTTTCCGGCGTCGTCGTGTCCGCTGCGCGCTTCATGTCTTCGACGGTAGCAAGACCGTCCACCGCTATTCCGCCACGAGCCGGAAGGTGTCGTAGTCCGGGCTCCCGGCCGGCCGCAGCACGAGCACGGTGACCCCCGCGGCGGTGCGCCGGCTTTCGACGTGCTCGAACTTCTTCGGCACCACCCCGGCCGGGAAGAGCCGCCGCCCCTTGCCCAGCACGACCGGGAACAGCCACAGCCGGTACTCGTCGACGAGGTCGTGCGCGATCAACGTCTGCAGCAGCGCGCCACTCCCGTGGACCTGGATCTCGTCGCCCGGCCGCGACTTCAGCTCGCGGACGGACTCGACGACGTCGCCGCGCACGATCGACGTACCCGCCCAGGGAGACGTCGTCAGGGTCCGCGAAACCACGTGCTTCGGCAGGCCGTTGAGCCGCGAGGCCAGCGGGTCGGCGGGGTCGGTGACCTTCGGCCAGTGCGCGGCGAAGATGTCGTGCGTCCGCCGGCCGAGCAGGAACGAACCCGCCCGGGAGATCCACTCTTCGGCGAGGTCCGCCATGCCCTTCTCGTAGAA
Organism: Amycolatopsis sp. NPDC005961; assembly: GCF_040629235.1. NCBI lineage: Bacteria > Bacillati > Actinomycetota > Actinomycetes > Pseudonocardiales > Pseudonocardiaceae > Amycolatopsis > Amycolatopsis sp. NPDC005961. Next base: position 213,116 of record NZ_JBEXVF010000004.1, read on the forward strand.
CGGCGTCACCCAGCCGCCCAGGTCGAAGCCGCCGGACGGGTCCTCTTCGGTGCCGCCCGGGCCCTGGTAGACGCCGTCCAGGCTCAGGAACGTCGTGGCGATCAGCTTGCTCATGGAGACTCCTCGGATGCCGTGTACCAGTACGTCACCCGAGGAGGCGCCGGATCGACAGCCTCAGGAAGCCAGGAACAGCTCCAGCTGCTCGACGACGAACGCGTGGTCGTCGGCCTGCGGGAGTCCCGAGACGCCCACCGTGCCCACCGGACCGACGCCGCGCACCAGCACCGGGAACACGCCGCCGTGGGCCGCGTACTCGTCGGGGTTCAGGCGCGAGTCCGCTTCGAACGAACCGCCCTTCGCGCGGAACTGCGTGCCGACCAGGAAGGAGCTGTGCCCGTAGCGGTCCACGACGCGGCTCTTGCGGTCGATCCACGCGTCGTTGTCGGCCGATGTCCCCGGCAGCGCCGCGTGGAAGAGCCGCTGGCCGCCCCGGCGGACCGAGATCGTCACCGGCAGCCCGCGCTCCCGGGCCGCGGCCAGCAGCTGGGCGCCGAGAGTGAGCGCCGTCTCGTTGTCGAACTTCGTGAACTGGAGACGTTCTTCCTGGTCAGCGAGCTGGGCGAGACGATCGGCTTCGGTCATCCGCCCATTAAATCAACACTGTTGTTTAATTGCCAGTGAACTCGGTCAGGGACAACACGTTGCCGTCCGGATCGCGGAACCAGGCGATCCGCCCGCCCGGCGTGGTCCAGATTTTGTCGGTGTCCTGTGGCAGCGTGTCGAACGTGAGGAACTCCACGCCCCGGCCCCGCAGCTCGGCCACCGACGCCCGGATGTCGGCGACCGCCCAGCCGAGCACCGTGAACGGCTGCGGCGTGAACTCCGCGACGGCGGTGACGCGGAGCATGGTCGTTCCACTGCGGAACACGCACGCGAAGGGGGACTGCTCGATGAACTCGAGCCCGGTGACGTCCGTGTAGAAGGCACGGGAGCGCTCCAGGTCGGTCGACGGTGCGAAGGCGACCAGATCCGCTGAGTCGAGCATGGGTACCACCTCTCTCGGCGGAGAAGGTACCCCTCGCCGGGCCGCCGGCGTGGGGATGAGGAGGCAGGCATGGGCCGCATTCGGCGGCGCACGGTGCTCGGCGGCGCGGCCGCGGCCACCGTCGCCGGCTCGTTGACGGCCGCGTGCGCAGCTCCGCCGCGGAAGGGGACGATCGACGACGTCCGCCACGTCGTGGTGCTGATGCAGGAGAACCGGTCGTTCGACCACTACTACGGCACGATGGCCGGCGTGCGCGGCTTCGGCGACCGCGCGGCGCTGCGGGACGTCTTCCGCCAGCGCGGCAAGGGCGCGCCGGTGCTGCCGTTCCGGGTCGACACGTCCGTTGTGGACGGCCAGGACCTCGGCGAGCTGCCGCACGACTGGAACAGCACGCACCGCGCGTGGAACGGCGGCGCGTACGACGCCTGGGTCGCCGCGAAGAGCCCCATGACGATGGGGTACTTCACCCGCGACGACATCCCGTTCCAGCGCGCCCTGGCGAGCGCGTTCACGCTGTGCGACCACTACTTCTGCTCGATCCAGGGCCCGACCCAGCCGAACCGGCTGTTCCACTGGACCGGCACGATCGACCCGGACGGCGTCGCCGGCGGTCCCGTCACGCACAACTTCCCGGACTACGAGCCGTCCTTCCGCTGGACGACGTACCCGGAGCGGCTCGAGTCCGCCGGGATCACGTGGCGGATCTACGCGAACGACGAGGAGCGCGGCGTCCCCGAGCACTTCGCCGGCGACTACGGCGACAACCCGCTGTGGCTGTTCCAGAACTTCCACGACGCGCTCTACTCGATGGACCCGGTCAAGCACCGGCTGGCCGAGCGCGCGAACCTGCGCACGAAGCTGCTGCCCGACTCCGGCAAGGGCAAGGACCTCGACCACACGCTGGCCGAGTTCATCGCCGACTGCGCCTCCGGGGCGTTGCCCGCGGTGTCGTGGGTCGTGGCCCCGTACGGCTACTGCGAGCACCCCTCCGCGCGGCCGGTCGACGGTGCCTCCTACGTCCAGCGGATGCTGAAAGCGTTGTGGGACAAGCCGGAACTGTGGGAATCGACCGTCGTCTTCCTCAACTACGACGAAAACGACGGCTTCTTCGACCACGTCGTCCCGCCGACGCCGCCGCCCGGGACCCCGGGCGAGTACCTGCCGGGGAACCGCCCGGAGAAGGGTGGGGCGTCCGGTGCCCCGCTGCCGATCGGGCTGGGGCCGCGCGTGCCGATGACCGTCGTCTCGCCGTGGAGCCGCGGCGGCTGGGTGAACTCGCAGGTCTTCGACCACACGTCGGTGCTGCGCTTCCTGGAGACGTGGACCGGGGTGCGCGAGCCGAACATCTCGGCCTGGCGCCGGGCCATCTGCGGCGACCTGACCAGCTGTTTCGACTTCCGCTCGCACGACACGACGATCCCGCTGCTGCCGGACGTGGACGCGTTGCGCGCCGACGCCGACCGGACGCAGTCCCGGCTCCCGAAGCCCGGGCTCGGGCCGGGTGCCCTGGTGCAGGAGCCCGGCACGGCGAAGGCGCGCCCGCTGCCGTACCAGCCGGTCGCCTGGGCCACGGCGGCGCCGGGCGCGCTGAAGCTCAACCTGGCCAACCACGGGACGCAGACGCTGCAGCTGGCCGCGTACGCCTACCACGCGGGCGGAGCGTCACAACGCTTCGACGTCGGCCCGGGAAGCGAGATGACGGGCGAAGTCCCGTATGGAGAGTCGTACGACATCGCCATCCACGGCCCGAACGGGTTTGTCGTCGAGGCTTCGGGCCGACCGGGGCTCGACGCCTCCGTCACGTTCACCCCGGCGCCCGCGCTGCGCGTCACGGTGACCAACAGCGGGCCGGTGCCGGTCGTGCTGAACGGCGTCACGATCGCGCCGGAAGCCACGCACGACTTCCCGGTGTCGGCGAAGAACGGCTGGTACGACGTCACGTTCGAGGCGCCGGGGTGGCGTCGCCGCTTCGCCGGGCACCTCGAAGACGGCCGTCCGTCGCGGACCGGGCCTTAACGCAGGGCGTCGAGCGCGAACGCGGCCAGCATCGCGACGCCGCTCGGCATCGCGTCCTCGTCGAAGAGCACGCGGTTGGAGTGGTTCGCGGCCGCTTCGGCGGGGTCGACGCCCGGCGGGCACGCGCCCAGGAACGCGTACGCGCCCTGAACGCGTTGCAGGACGTAGGAAAAGTCCTCGGCGCCCATCAGCGGGTCCGCCATCAGCTCGACGTTCTCCGGGCCGAGCACGGCCTCGCCGAGCGTCAGGACCTCGGCGGCGACGCGCTCGTCGTTGACCGTCACGGGGTAGCCCGGCTCGACGTCGGCGACGACGCGGCAGCCGTAGGCCGCGCCGACCTGCTCGCACACCTTGTACAGCTCGTCGCGGACCAGCGCGCGCGTCTGCTCGGACAGCGTGCGGATCGTGCCCTCCAGCTCGGCGGTCTCCGGGATGATGTTGGACGTCGTCCCGGCCTGGATCCGCGTCACCGAGAGCACCGCGGGGTCGAACACGCTGACCCGGCGCGTGATCATCGTGTGCAGCGCGCCGACCATCGCCGCGGCCGCCGGCACCGGGTCGATCGTGTGCTGCGGCGCGGAGCCGTGGCCGCCCTTGCCGGTCACGTGCACCGTGAAGGAGTCCGCCGACGCCATCTGCGGGCCCGGCCGGACCGACAGCAGTCCACTCCGGAGGTTGGCGAGGATGTGGACGCCGAACGCGCGCTCGACCCGCGTCCCGGCAGCGTCGAGCACGCCTTCGTGGATCATGAACCGGGCGCCGTGGTGCCCCTCCTCGCCCGGCTGGAACATGAAGACGACCGAGCCGGCCAGCTTGTCCTTGCGCCCGGCGAGCAGCCGCGCGGCCGAGGCGAGCATCGCGACGTGCGTGTCGTGCCCGCACGCGTGCATCGACTGCTCGTCTTCGGACGCGAAGTCGAGGCCGGTCTCCTCGGTCAGGGGCAGCGCGTCCATGTCGCCGCGCAGCAGCACCGCCGGACCGGGCCGCCCGCCGCGCAGGACGGCCGTCAGCGACGTCGTCGCCTTGCCTTCGGTGATCTCCAGCGGCAGGTCCGCGAGGGCCTCCCTGATCGCCGCCTGGGTGCGCGGGAGGTGCAGGCCCTGTTCCGGGTGGCGGTGCACGGCGCGCCGGAGCGCGACGGTGCGGTCTTGCAGCGCCCGTGCGTCGCCGAGGAGGCCGTCGAACGGCGTACCGGGCAGGGTGGGCAGGTCAGTGGGGCCGGTCATGGTCCCGATAGTGCCCCATGCGGCGCTTCGGGCGCACCGTGCGTGCGTTCGGTCGAGCGGCGGAATACGGTGTGCGCATGGCGGTGGATGAGCCGGTCACGGGCTTCGCGGTAGCCGTGGTCCGGGAAGACGGTCGGTGGCGGTGCAGTGCGCTCGACCCGGGGGCGCTGACCGAGCTGGACGCAGCGATCACTGAACTGGGCAAACTACGTTCCACCGGTGCGTCCTTCGGGCTGCTGGCGGTCGACGACGAGTTCTTCGTCATCGTCCGGCCGAGCCCGCGAGGGCCGTCGTTGCTGCTCTCGGACGCGGCGGCGGCACTGGACTACGACATCGCGGCGGACGTCCTCGACGTCCTGCGCGTCGATCCACCGGACGAGGAGGACGACTCCGTCTGGCCCGAGGGTGACCTGGGGCTGCTGGCGGACCTCGGGCTGCCCGGGCCCGAGCTGGAGGTCATCGTCGGCGAGGTCGACCTGTACCCGGACGAGCAGCTGCAGATGGTCGCGCAGCGGTGCGGGTTCGGCAGCGAGTTCGCCAAGCTCCTGGACGAGCTCTGAGACGGCCGTCCGACACCGAGGCCGTGGAGGCCGCGCTCGAAGCGGCGCGGGCTCCCGGCGCGGACGTGCCGATCGGGGCGGTCGTGTTCGGCCCCGACGGGGTCCCCTTGGCGGCGGCGCGCAACGCGCGTGTCGAGCTGGGCGACCCGACGGCGCACGCGGAGATCCTCGCCCTCCGGGCGGCGGCCCGCGTGGTGGACGACGGCTGGCGCCTGGAGGGCTGCACGCTGGCGGTGACGCTGGAGCCGTGCACGATGTGCGCGGGCGCGCTGGTGCTGGCGCGGATCTCGCGGCTGGTGTTCGGGGCGTGGGAGCCCAAGACGGGTGCGGTGGGGTCGCTGTGGGACGTCGTGCGTGACCGCCGTCTCAACCACCGCCCGGAGGTCCGCGGAGGCGTCCTTTCGGCGGAGTGCGCTTCCGTCCTGGAGACGTATTTCGCCACGCGGCGCTGACGTTCGCGCCCGGGTGGGTACCCAGTGGACATGACTATGAAGGACAAGGTCCAGCAAGCGGTCGGCGGCGCCCGTTCGAAGCTCGGCGCGGCCACGGGCAACCGCCGTCTCGAGGCATCGGGACGCGTCCAGCGCCGCCGCGCGCAGGTCGCCGAGGTGGCCCACGACCTGCGCGACCGCTTCCGGGACGCCCAGGCCAGGCGCCGTTCGCCCCGCCCGGGCGACCCCTCGTGAGGCTCGGGTAGGCGCTCCGGTATTGTTCTCGGCGGTGGCGTGTCCGAGCGGCCGAAGGAGCACGACTCGAAATCGTGTGACGGCTAATCCCCGTCCGTGGGTTCAAATCCCACCGCCACCGCTCTTGAAACGCCCGGCAGCCTTCACAGGTTGCCGGGTGTTTTCGCGTCCGTCCGGCCAGGCGTCGCCACGCCCTCGGCGACACGGTGGAGATGGCTGCCGGCGGTCACGGGCTGGGCGGCGGAGCGTCGACCTGCTCCGCGAGCTCGGGTGGACGCCGATAGGTGAAAGCCACTCCTGTGAGACCAGGTGATTTGGTGAACGTGATTTTCGCGAAGTTGGTGAGTGAGAAAAACTTCGCTTCTTCGAACTGGGCGTATTCGGTGAAAGAAGTATTGGTGAAGAAGGCGGAGTCTCTGAAATGGGATCTTTGAAAAGTTGCTCCACTGAACTTGGTGTCCGTGAAAGATGTTGATTTATCGAATTTGCATTCGATAAAGTTGGCGTCGTCGCCGAATTCGGCCTGTGTCAGAGTGAATCTTTCGCCGAAGTGAGATTTGAAGAAGTTCGCGCCTGCGTCGAAGTTCGCATGATCGAACGACGAGAACATCCTGAAGGTTGCTCCGATGAACCAGGTGCGGCGGTGAAAACAGGCTCTGCTGAAGGTCGAGTAACGGTGAAATATCGCCGCTTCAAAACGTGACTCGTCGAAGAACTCGGCGCCGTCGAAATTCAGCTCGCCGGCGAACTGGGTGCCGGTGAAGGATACCCTGCCGTCGAATCTTGCTTCGCGGAATTTTGTATCTCCGAGCAGGGTGGCGTCGGTAAAGGTTGCTGTCCTCAGGCGGCAACCCGTGAGGTCGAGTTCGATCAACGTGGCACCGGTGAGATCTACATCTATGTCCGGCCAGAACTTCTCCGTCTCGACTCGGAGATGAGCTTGGATGATGCGCTGCGCGGTCAGTTGAACCTCTCGCTCTTGGCGGCGCTCATCCGGTTTGGCGGACAGTGCGTCGGCCGACGCCGTGCCGGGCCGCCTGATGCCGGATTTGCGGTGTCCAGGGCTGTGCGCACGCGAGGTGATCGGGCTTCCCCGGAGGTAAGCGCAGATGACGTTCACCACGGTCTGTCGTTGGTGCGGGTTGTCCTGCGCCACCCGTTCGAGAGCGTAGAGCCCGCCGTGGCGGACCGCGGCCTGCGGTGAGCCGAGTTGTTCCACCGCCTTCAGGTACAGATCGGTCAGTCTGCGTTCGGCGGCATCGTGCTCGGTCGACTGAGAGACTCGTTGCTGGTGGAGGAGAGTCAGTTCAGTAGAGCGCTGTCGTCGCGCGGCGAGGAGCAGGGCTGCGGCTCCACCGGTTCCTGCCACCAGTGTCGCAGCCGTCTTAATCGCTTCGAGCCGTTCGGCGGCCCCTGGTCCCGACGACGTGTCGAGCAGAAGGACGGCTGCCGTGACGCCCACTGTCAGCAGGGTTACCGCGCCGAGTGCGATCGATCGTGAGCTGAGCGATCGCAGCGCCTCCGCTGCGGTCGGCTGTTCGCTCTCGGCGGGCTTGCGGCGCTCACCGATCGCGAAGAGAAGTACTGCGACGGTGAGCGACACCCCGGCCAGTGTTGCGGCCCACCAGTCGCTGAGCACCCGCCAGAGCGACCCCCACAGTGGGCGTGCTGCCCAGATGGTCAGGGCAATGCCCGTGCTCAAGATCAGACGGGCCACAAAGGTCACGTTCACACGCTTGGCGAGCGAGGACCACGATCGGATTCTACCGGTCATGCTCCAAGAGTCGTGAGATCAGCTTCAGTGCTACACGACGGCAGTCTTGACCTGAAGGGCTCTTGAAGTGTGACGGTGGTCAGCGAACCCGATCACCAAGGAGCGCATCATGAAGGTCCTCGTCACCGGGGCCACCGGCAACACCGGCCGCCACGTCGTTCGCGGCCTGCTCGGCGAAGGCGTGGACGTCAAAGTCCTCGTTCGCGACCCGGCGAAAGCCCCCGAAGGAACGGAAGTCGTCGTCGGCGACATCACCGACCCGGCCGAAGCTGCCGAGGGAGTCGACGCCGTCTATCTCGTCTGGCCCTTCTACTCCGCCGAAGGCATCGACAAAGCCGTAAAACCCTTCAAAGACAAGAAAATCGTCTACGTCTCCTCGGCGGCCGCCGAAGCGGGCGGGTTCTGGGGCGACGTCGAAGAAGCCATACGAAACGTCACCGATGACTGGACCTTCCTCCGCATCACCGGCCTCGCCACCAACACCCTCGGCTGGGTGGGGCAAGCGAAAACCGGCAAGGTCAGGGCGCCTTACGGGCAAGCCAAACGGTCTCTCGTCCACGAAAAGGACGTCGCCGACATGGCGATCAAGGCGTTCACCGAAGACCACGCCCGGCAGATCTACCTCGTCACCGGACCGGAAGCCCTCAGCCAGGCGGACCAGGTGAGGATCATCGGCGAAGCACTCGGAACACCCGCGAAGTGGGAAGAACAACCGATCGAAGAAGCGACCGCGCAGCTGGGCGAGGAATTCGCGAAGAGCGCCCTGCCCTACTGGGCCTCGCTGGTCGACGATCCGGAGCCCGTCTCCCTGGACGTCGCGAAAGTCACCGGGCACCCGGCAAGGCCCTTCGATGACTGGGCCCGGGAAAGGTTCAGCTGAGCTGGACCGCCGGCGCCGTCAACGGCTCCAGCTCCGCCAGCAGCGAAGACAGCGAAGCCACCCCCTGCTGGATCACCCGCACCACCGAAGTGCACGCGGCGCTGACCGCGCTCACCACCTCGGGGGAGCGGTCGTCCGCCAGGACCGCCGACACCGCGTCCTCCGCGGCGGACGCCAGGGCGCACACCTCCGCGGACGCCGAAATCGCCAGCTCGTCCAGTCGCGCCGCGATCCGGACGCCCAGCTCGGCGGTGGCGGCGGCCGCGCGGGCCGCCGCCGTGTACTGACCGTCCACTGTGTCCGCCCAGATGCCGAACGTCTCCGCGCTGCCGCCGCTTTCGCCGTGCTCGACGCCGCCTCGGAACTCCGTGGACGCCGACGTCACGAGCGACGCGCCCGCGTCGACCGCCGAGGCGGACGCGCTGATCGACGACGGTGAGCAGTCGAGGTGCCGCAGGGCCGCGACCGGGTCCGGGGCGCCGATCCGGCCCGCGGCCGTGCGCAGGGACGCCAACCGGACCGCCGCCGACGTCAACGCGGGGTGTTCGAACACGGGCGACGTCACGGGGCCACCGCGATCCGCCCCCGGAAGCCGGTGCTCCGGGTGCTCTCCGCCGCCATGCGCAGCCGGCCGGCCAGGTCGGACGTCGCGTCGCCGAGGACGCGCGCGTCCGCTTCGCGGGCGGCGAGGGCGGCCGACCAGCGGGCCGCCAGCTCGCGGGCCTGCGGCGAGATGCCGAACGGCGTCGAGTCGACGCGGGCTTCGGCGAACCTCCCCGCTGCCTTGTCGTCGGCGGCCGCGGCCTGGTCGAGCAGGTCCGCGGCGGCGCGCAGCCGCTCCGGCCGCTTCGAGGGGCTCCCAGGACGCAGCCCGGAGAAGTCACCCCCCTTCTTCGGGGGGTTCCGGGTGGCCGGACCCCCGGCCCCGGGGCGGAGCTCCGGGATAGCACTGCCGATCCGCGAGCCTCTGCCTTCCGGCATGGGGGACCTCCGTCGTCCAAGGGCGCTCACCCGATCGTGGAAGATCTTGCCTCATGCTCCCGAGCCACCCGCATCGCGGTGACCTGCGGCGTTGACCGCGTTCCACCAAGTGGACGTCTTGACCGCAGGGCGGGAGGAAGAACACCATGAGCACATGCCCGCCACCTCGGAAAGCACGCCGATCCGGTGGCACGGCCGCGCCTCCAAGCGGTCGGTCGGAGAAGGCACCGTGGAGCTCCTGCTGCGCCGCGGCCGCCTGGGCTCGCCTCCTGCCTGACGCGAGCCCGGCGTCCCGATTCCTCCGAAAACCCTTGGAGCACAGCCATGTCCGTAGACCTGCCTGCCCGGATTCCGCTGCGCGACGCCGTCACCCCGCCCGACGGCCTCCTCGAAGGTCCGCGTGTCCTGCACCGGAGCGAAGGCGAAGCTTACGAACTCTTCCGGATCCGCCCGCTCGGCCGGGTGATCGGCGCGGAGATCGACGGCGTCGACCTCCGGGAGCCGCTCACGCCCGAGCTGCGCGAGGAGCTCAACCGCGCCCTGCTCGAGTGGAAGGTGCTCTTCTTCCGCGACCAGGACATCACCTCGGCGCAGCAGCGCGCGTTCGCCGCGAACTGGGGTGAGCTGGAGACCAACCCCTTCATCCCGAAGGGCGATGACGACGCTGTCACGCGCTTCGAGCGCACCGCGGCGATGCCCGGCTACGAGAACATCTGGCACGTCGACGTCACCTGGCGGCCCAACCCGGCGCTCGGCTCGGTGCTGCGGCTGATCGAGGTGCCGCCCGTCGGCGGCGACACGCTGTGGGCCGACATGGCCGCCGCCTACGACAACCTGCCCGAAGACGTCCGCGCCCGCATCGACGGGCTGACCGCCGTCCACGACTACCTCCCCGGCTTCGACCGGTTCTCCGATCCCGCGCTGCTCGCGCAGTGGCAGGACGAGTTCCCGCCGGTCGAGCACCCGGTGGTCCGGACGCACCCGGAGACCGGGCGGCGCACCCTGTTCGTCAACCAGGCGTTCACCACGCACGTCGTCGGGATGGACCGCGACGAGAGCGACCGGCTGCTGCGGTACCTGTTCCTGCAGGCCCACACGCCCGAGTTCCAGGTCCGGTTCAGCTGGCGGCGGAACTCGGTGGCCTTCTGGGACAACCGCGCGACGCAGCACTACGCGGTCAACGACTACCACCCGCACGTCCGGATCGCGGAGCGCGTCGCCATCGCGGGCGACCGGCCGTTCTGACCCTTAGCCTGAGGGCATGACCGATGAACCCCAGGCAGTGGTGACCGGTTTTCTCAGAGCCCTCGAAGACCTCGACGTGGACCGCGCGCTGACGTTCGCAGCGAGCGACATCGTGTACCAGAACGTGCCGTTGCCGCCCGCCCGCGGCGTCGCGGCGGTCGAGAAACAGCTGCGTTTCATGGCCAAGTACGGCTCAGGTTTCGAAGCGCGCACCCACCACATCGCCGCGGACGGCAACGTCGTGCTCACCGAACGCACCGACGTGCTGCGCCGCGGCGCGTGGGAAGCGGAGTTCTGGGTGTGCGGCACGTTCGAGGTCGAAGCCGGCCGGATCGTGCTGTGGCGCGACTACTTCGACTGGACGACGTTCCTGGCCGCGAGCGCGAAGGGCGCCGGGCGGGTCGCGCTGGCCGGCGCGCGCACGCTTTTCGGCCGCTACAAGGCGAAGCAGTCTGTGCGCTAGACGCGGTGTTCGCCGCGGTCGTGGTCCCGAAGGTCCACGACCGCGGCTATCCCCAGCACCAGCACGAACACGCAACTGAGAACAATCAGCCCCCACATGATGGTTCTCCCTCCCCCACGTGTTCGTGCTGGTCGAGAGCTGTCGAGAGTGGTCTGTGCCACTTTTCCGGCGGCTCTCGCAGACCGTACCGCCGCTTCACGCGGGTTGTTCCGGGTCTTAGGGAGCATTTAAGGCAGATGCGCCGGATGGGTGACAGTCGCACCGCATCCTGTAACAGCTCGCACGCGATCAGTTACGTACCAACGCTTACTGATGCTATTCCGTCCCGGATGGAGACGGACGTCGAGCGCCGGGCCGAAAGATCCGCGACGTACTGCAGCACTTTGCCCGCTTCGTCCCCGGCGAGCGGTACGCACTCGTTGTCGGCGTTGCGCCGCACCGGGATCAGCTCGAGGCGGGGTTCGTCGCCGAACATGCAGCCCGCCAGTAGCCCGTCGACGTGCCGCCCGCGCATCGCCGGCCAGTCGAAGACGAGGTTGCCGAGGCTGTAGAGGATCGGGCGGCCGCGGTAGACCTCGACGGCCTGGATCGTGTGCGGCCCGTGCCCCGCGACCAGGTCGGCGCCGGCGTCGATCACGGCGCGGCCGTAGGCGACCTGGTACTCGGCCAGTTCGGGGCCCGGCAGGCCCCAGTGCATCGAGACGACGACGTGGTCATGGGCCGCCTTGGCCTGTTTGACGTCGGCGACCAGCCGGTCGAGGTGCTCGGGGAAGGGCGACGTGCGCACCAGCGGCGGGCGGCCCGGGATCTCCGCTACGCGCGGATCGGGCTGGTAGGCCGTGGTCGCAAACGCTTGCGCGACGCCGGGGAAGTCCAGATGCGAGCCGTAGGGGCGAAGCGACGTGTACGCGAGGAAGGCGACCTTCTCCCCGGCCCGTTCGAGCACGGCGGGCGCGTGCGCGGCGGCGAGGTCCGGGCCGGCGCCGCAGTGCGCGATCCCGGCCTGGTCGAGGACCGGGAGCGTCGTCAGCACGGTGAGGTCGTTGGCGCACGAGACGACGTCGATGCCGCCCGACGTCAGCGCTTCGGCCATCGCCGCGTCGAGGGGACCCTCGAGGTTCGCGAACCGGACATCGGCGCCCTTGAGCAGCGGTTCCAGCCGCTCGAACGCCGCCGACGGCGTCGCGCGCCCCTGAACGTTGACGTCTCCGCCGAGTACCAGCGTGATCACAAAACCTGCTCTGCCGAAAGAGTGACGACGAAAGTAGTTGTTACGAATCGTTGCACCTTTGTCTTCCTCCTCCTCATCTGTTCGGGGGACTATGCCACGACTGTTCAAGCACAAAGGGGACTCAGGGTGATCAAGACCCACAGAGCCAAGACCGCGCTGACGGTGGCTGTCGCGTCCGGCTTGGTGCTCGGCGGAGTGGCCGCACCGGCCGCGTCCGCGGCACCCAGCGCCGACGCGGTCATCGCCGAGGTCTACGGCGGTGGCGGCAACTCCGGCGCCACGTTGACCAACGACTTCGTCGAGCTCGCCAACCACGGTACTGCCGCCACGAGCGTCGACGGCTTCAGCGTCCAATACCTGCCCGGCTCGCCGAGCGCGTCCAGCACCTGGCAGGTGACGCAGCTGGCCGGCAGCGTCGCGCCGGGCGGGCGCTACCTGGTGGCCGAGGGCAAGGGCACCGGCGGCACCGTCGCGCTGCCCACGCCGGACGCGACGGGCACGATCGCGATGTCGGCGTCCGCGGGCACGATCGCCCTCGTCTCCGGCACCACCGCGCTGACCTGCAAGACCGCCGCGGACTGCGCCGCCGAACCCCGGATCAAGGACCTCGTCGGGTTCGGCACGGCGACCGTGCGCGAAGGCAACCCGACGGCCGCGCCGTCCAATTCGACGTCCGTCGCGCGGGGAACGGCCCTGGCCGACACCGACGACAACGCGGCCGACTTCACGGTCGGCGACCCGTCCCCGACGAACACCAAGGGCGAGACGACCGGCGGCGGCACCCCCGGTGACCCGGGCACCCCGGCGAAGATCCACGAAATCCAGGGCACCACGCGCATTTCGCCGTTCAAGGACAAGAAGGTCAGCGACGTCACCGGCGTCGTCACCGCGACCCGGACGTTCGGCTCGGTGCGCGGCTTCTGGCTCACCGACCCGAACCCGGACAACGACCCGCGCACCAGCGAGGGCCTGTTCGTGTTCACCGGCTCGACCAGCCCGGCCGTGGCGGTCGGCGACGCGGTGACCGCGACCGGCACCGTCCGCGAGTTCTACCCGGACGCGCCGGCGACGTCGAACTACCAGTCGCTCACCGAGCTGGGTAGTGCACAGTGGACGGTCGGCTCGCACGGGAACGCGCTGCCCGCGCCGACCGTGCTGAACCCCGACACCGTGCCGACGACGTACGCGCCGTCGCCCGGCGGGAACATCGAGCCGCTCACGCTGGAGCCCACCAAGTACGCGCTGGACTTCTGGGAGTCGCACGAGAGCGAGATCGTTTCGGTCAGCGACGCCCGCGTCGTCGGTCCGTCGAACTCCTTCAACGAGCTGTACGTGACGTCCAAGCCGGACCAGCACGAGTCCGTGCGCGGCGGCAGCGTCTACCTGGGGTACGACCAGCTGAACAGCGGCGTCATGAAGGTGTCGTCGCTGATCCCGTTCGACCAGCGGCCGTTCCCGAAGCTCAACGTCGGCGACGTGCTGACCGGCACCACGTCCGGCCCGGTCGAGTACAGCAACTTCGGCGGCTACACGCTGTTCGCCAGCGTGCTGGGCACCGAAAAGGACAACGGGCTGCAGGCCGAGACCACGCGCAAGCAGCGGTCCGGCGAGCTGGCCGTCGCGACGTACAACGTCGAGAACCTGGCGCCGGGCGACCCGCAGGCGAAGTACGACCGGCTCGGCGAGGCGATCGTGACGCACCTGGCGACGCCGGACATCGTCACCCTGGAAGAGATCCAGGACAACACGGGCGCGACCGACGACGGCACCGTCGCGGCGGACCAGACGCTGCAGAAGTTCACCGACGCCATCGTCGCCAAGGGCGGCCCGCGCTACCAGTGGCGCTCGATCGACCCGGTGAACGACCAGGACGGCGGCCAGCCGGGCGGCAACATCCGCGTGGCGTTCCTGTTCAACCCGGCTCGCGTGTCCTTTGTGGACAAGCCGGGCGGGACGTCGACTTCGGCCGTTGGCGTTGTCCGCGACCGCGGGAAGACGCACCTGACGGCGTCGCCGGGCCGCGTCGACCCGACGAACGAAGCCTGGGAAAGCAGCCGCAAGCCGCTCGCCGGCGAGTTCGTCTTCAAGGGCCGCACGGTGTTCGTCATCGCCAACCACTTCAACTCCAAGGGCGGCGACCAGCCGACGCACGGCCGGTTCCAGCCGCCGGTGCGCAGTTCCGAGGTGCAGCGGGCGAAGCAGGCGACGGTGCTGCGCGGGTTCGTCGATTCGTTGCTGGCGGCCGATCGCAACGCGAACATCGTCGTGGCCGGTGACCTGAACGACTACCCGTTCTCGCCCGCGGTCCAGACGCTCACCGCCGGTGGCGCGCTGAAGGACCTGATCGCTTCGGTGCCCGAGGCCGAGCGGTACAGCTACGTGTTCGAGGGTCAGTCCCAGGTGCTGGACCACATCCTGGCGTCGAAGGCGCCGCGCGGGGTGGACTACGACGTCGTCCACATCAACGCGGAGTTCGCCGACCAGGCCAGCGACCACGACCCGCAGGTGATCCGGTTCCGGCCGAGCACCGGGAACGCGATCCAGGACGGGATCAACGACCTGCTCGACTACCTGGAGCAGCTGCTGGGCAAGTACTTCCCGTAAGCCTGTCTCCGTCGAGGCCACCACCGGGCGTCCGCTCGGTGGTGGCCTTTTTTCTGTTCACTCCTTGGGGTGACAGCGAAACCGCATCGCGGGTGCTGCCGTCTTTACTGGTGACGGGACCACAGGGGAGGGTGGCGTGGACGGGTACGCGGTGAAGGCCGGCGAGCTGGGCAAGCTCATCGACGACCTCGGCACGGCGGCGGACAGGATGGCGGATGCCAACCGGAAGCTCGGTGGCGGTGGGGCGTTCGGCTCGCTGGGGACGGCGGAGCTGGGGCGGGCGGGTATCGAGTTCGAGGAGGCGTGGGGGTACGGGATCGGCCGGCTCGGCGAGGCGGCTTCGGAGATCAGTGAGCGGCTGAAGCAGGCGAAGCAGAAGTACGAGCGGATCGAGGCCGAGTTCGGCGATGAGCTGGCGAAGTTCGGCTCGGCGGTGCTTGGTGGGGATGGCAAGGTCGGTGGTGGGGTGCCGGGCATCGGTGACCTGGCCGGGCGCGATGGTCCGGCGGGCATTGGTGACTTGGGCGGGGATGACGGCAAGGTCGGGGGCGGGGTGACCGGGGGCGTGCCGGGCATCGGTGACCTAGCCGGGCGCGATGGTCCGGCGGGTATCGGTGACTTGGGCGGGGATGACGGCAAGGTCGGGGGCGGGGTGACCGGGGGCGTGCCGGGCATCGGTGACCTGGCCGGGCGCGATGGTCCGGCGGGCATCGGTGACCTGGGCGGTGGCGGCGATCGGCCTGCTGGTGGCGGTGTGCGGGGCCTGGGCGGTGGCGATGACCGGCCTGCTGGTGGCGCGCCGGGCTTGGGTGACCTGGCCGGTGGCTCCGGCGGTGGGATGGTGGGCGGCGGCGCGACCGGCGGCATCACCGACCTCCTGAACGGCCTCGACCGGTGAGCGTCCGCGACTTCCCGGCCCTGGGCTTCGACCCCGCGCCGGGGGACCTCGACGGCGTCACCGACCTGGCCGGCAAGTACCGGACGGTGAGCGGCGACCTGACCGAGGCCGACGACTCGCTCCGGCAGATCGTCCGGCAGCAGGGCATCTGGCAGGGCGAGGCGAGCGAGGCCTTCGCGCGGCGCGTCGGCCCGTTGCCGCAGTACCTCGAAGGTGCGGCGAAGTCGATGGGCCAAGCCGCGGACGCGCTCGAAGGGTGGTCCCGCGACCTCGGCGACCTGCAGCACCGCGCGGCCGACCTGGAGGCTCGCGCGGAGGCGGCGGCCGAGGCGGCCGAGCAGGCGCGCGCGAACCCGGACTTCGCGCTGGCCGACCGGACGTTCCCGGACCAGCCGTCGCTGCGGATCGCCCAGCGCCTGCTCGACGACGCCGGCCGGCAGCTCCAGTCCGCCATCGACGGCTGCCAGAACGTCCAAGACGCGGCGAAGCAGCTCCAGCAGGAGCACACGGAGGCGGCGGCCCGCGTCGCGGAAGCGCTTCGGAAGGCGAAGGACCTGGCGCCGGACGAGCCGGACGTCCTCGACCAGCTGACCGACGCCGTCGGCGGGGCGCTGACCGACCTGGGCAACACCCTCGCCGACGGCGTGGATCAGGCGTGGGACTTCGTCCAGGACCACGCGGAGGTGCTGTCGAAGGTCTCCGACGTGGTCGGGGACATCGGCAACGGCCTCGGTGTCCTGAGCGACGTCCTCCCGTCACCGGCCGGTGAGGTCACGAGTCTCCTCGCCACCACTTTCGGCCTGGGCGCGCTCGGCGGTCACGCGGTCGCCAAGGCGGCGGGAGCCGATGTGGCACCCGAGACCTTGATCTTCGACGTGGCGGGCGCGGTCACTTCGCTCGCCGGGATCAACCCGATGATGCCGGACAGCGTGATCAAGGTCGCGACCTACGGAGCGCTGGCCGGCCAGTTGGGCGGCGAAGCAGCGGCGGGAGCCGGCTTCGAGAGCCCGGTGGACGACTTCAAGAACTACTGGGTGCCGAAGGACGCGGCCCAGTGGGCGGTCACCGGCACGTCGATCGTCGCCGGGCCCGCTGCCTGGGCGGCGGTGGCGTTCGGCAACGCGATCGACGCCGGAACCCAGGCCGACACCACGCTCCAACGCCGGCGTGAACGTGCCGAAGACGAGGTGTGGAACTGATGCCTCTCGAGATCGATCTGCCGCCCGGGTTCGCGGGCATGCCGGTGGGCACCGACGACAAGATGAACCGCGGTCACGCCTGGACCATCGCGGAAAACCTGGCGTCCGGGACATCCATCCAGGAGTTCGGCAGCTACCTGATGGCGCTGGTGCCGTCCATGCGGGCCAACGGCATCCGCGTGTTCGGCAAGTTCGCCGTCGGCCGCCGCAAGGGCGACGTCGCGACCCTGACGCTGGGCGTCGCGCAGTGGCCGGAGACCGCGCCCGCCGACCAGGACGCCCTCGTGTCCGCGATGGCGGAGGAGTACCGGAGCCGGCACAAGCGCGCGGTGGTGAAGCCGGTCCGGCTCCCGATCGGCCCGGCGATCGCCGCGATCAGCGGCGGCGAGTTCCACCTGCCGGAAGGCGACGTCCGCACCCAGATCAAGGCGGAGTACCAGATCCCCCTGCCGGACGGCCGGTCCGTGGTGATCCTGTCGGTGGTGGCGGAGTCCGAAGACGCCTGGCCGGCGGTCGCCGAGGCGACGGCGAAGGTCGCGTGGAGCCTCCGCAGTCAGGACGTGGCATGAACAACGCGCAGCTGATCGAGGAAATGCGCTGGCAGCTCAAGCGGATCGACGACCGCAAGGCCGACAACCAGCGCATCCTCGCGGGCATCGCCGGGAGCGAGCACACCACCGTCGTCTCGCCGGATCGGGTCGTCACCGTGCTCGCCGGGCCCGGCGGCGTCGTCAGCGAAGTGCGGCTCGCGCCGGAAGCGATGCGGTTCGACGCCGTCACGCTGAGCCGGACCATCACCGCCGCCGTCCGGGAAGCCGTCGCCGCCACCGGACAGCTCGCCGAACCTCGACCGCCGAAGCCGCGACGGAAGCCGGGACCGAAGCCGGGACCGGCGGACGACGACGAGCCCTACGACACGGTGTTCGATGTCTAGACCGGCGGCTGCTCGCCGCGCTTCGCAGCCGCTCGCTTGGCTCGCCATCCCAGGGCCAGCACCGCCTGCACCAGCTCCTGGTAGCTGGGCTTGACCTCCTCGAGGTACCGCTCCAGGTACGCCGGGCGCGCGGTCAGGACCGGGCGGGGCTCGTCGCCCGGGTCGAGCCAGAGCAGGCCCTGGATGTTGTGCAGCGCCATCTTCCACCAGCGGGTCGCGCGCTCGGCCGCTCGGGCTTCGCGCTCCGCGGCCGTCTCGATGGCGGTCTGGGCTTCCTCGATCTCCCCGGCCAGCTCTTCCGCGCGCGCCAGCTCCCAGGCGCGCAGGTTCTCCGCCGAGCCCCGGGAGAGGGCGATGATTTCCTTGTACCGCATGGCCGCGGTGGCGCCGTCGTCGGTCACTGTGCGTTCTCCGGGCGCTGGAACGGGATGATCACTTCGGGGGCGCCGTGGGTCGTGCGGTCGAAGAACAACGCGCGGCCCGGGCGCGGCGACCAGTGCACCACCTGGCCGGCCGCGAACGGCGCCAGCTCGTTGCCCTGGACGTCGAGCGCCGCCCACGTGCCGATGTCGTCGGTGCCCCCGAAGCCCAGCGTGTCCTTCAGCCGGGCGATGCTGCGCCACCAGCCGATCGTGTGGACGCCGTGTCCCGGGCCCTGCTTCAGCACCATCCGCAGGTGGTCGAGGCCGCTCTTCAGCTGCCCGACCGCCTTGACCTCCAGCGACGGCAGCGCCGCGTCGACGCCGTACAGGAGCAGGACCTTCGCGCCGCCGGACAGCGCACCCGTCATCGACTCCAGCACGCCGGTCAGGTCCTCCACCAGCGTGGCCGCGTGGCCGTCGGCGCGTAGCCGCTCGGTCAGCTCCAGCGCCGCCGGGGCACAGGCTTCGATCGGGCAGCTCAGCAGGAACTCGATCTCGCCGGGCTCGTACTGCCGCGACAGCGAGCGCGCCGCCGAGTCCATGATGGACAGCGCTTCGGCGGTGGCCGATCCGAGCACCGCGACGTTGCGGCCCGGCGCCCGGGGCAGCTCCACGCCGCACGCGGCTTCGGTGACGTCGATCGACTGGCCGAGCAACGCCCGCGGCCGTGAGTTCGGCTTCAGGTCCAGGTACGCCGGGAACTGTTCCAGGATCGGCGAATGCGCGCCGTCGAACAGGCGTGGCCGCGGGAACCGGCCCTGGTACTCCTCCCACAACCGGTGCTGCAGCCGCACGAAGACGTTCTTGCTGCTCGCGTCCGGGATGTGGGCCAGCTGGTTGCCGTGCGCGACGCCGGAGTCGTGGTTGATCACCCCGTGCCACTTCGGCGCCGACACCGCCGCGTTGTTCGTCTCGGCCAGCACGCGCCGCGCCTTCGGCATCGCGATGCGCAGCGTGCACTGCTCGAACACGGCCGGCTTGCCCCAGAACGCCTCGATGCCGGCGACGTCCTGGCTGGCCAGCACCAGGTGGATGCCCTGCGACCGGCCGCGTCGCGCGATGTCCTCCAGCAGCTGCGTCGCCGTGGCCGTCACCTGGTCGCGGCCCGCGAACAGGTACTGGAACTCGTCGATCACCGCGACGATCCGCGGCCAGTGCCCGCCGGGGTCGGCTTCGCGGAGGTCCGCGAGGTTCGTGACCTCGTGCTCCTTCGCCGCCGCCGACCGCCTTCGCAGCTCGTCGGCCAGGAACCGCAACAGCGCCAGGCCGAACTCACGATCGGTGTTGACGTTGACGCCGATGAGCCGCGCGTGCGGCAGCCAGCTCGCGTCCTTGCGCCCCGGCGCCAGCCCGGCGAACGACACGCCTTCCTTGAAGTCCAGCAGGTACAGCGCCAGCTCGTCCGGCGAGTACCGCGCCGCGAGACTGCCGAGCAGCGCGTACAGGAAGTTCGTCTTGCCCGAGCCGGACGGTCCGCCGATCAGGACGTGCGGGCTCGCGTCGCCGATGACGACCTCGACCGGCTCGCCCTCGAAGAACCCGACCGGTGCGCGCAGCTCCCGTGCCGAGCTTTCGTGCCCGATCTCCGTCGGCAGCAGGTCGTCGAACGACCGGGGCCCGCCCTGTTTGGCGATCAGCGCCGCCGCGATCCGGTCGGCGGCGCGGATGACCTGGCCGGACGGCATCGGCGGATCGAGGTCGACGACCAGGTCGGTGCCGGTCATGCTGCTGATCGCGTGGCGGTCGTCGATGAGGCTGAGCGTCTCGACCGACGCGCTCACGGCGGTCGGCACGTCGATCATGATCAGGCAGATCCCGGCGGCGAGCGCTCCACTCGCGACGCGCTTGAGATCGCGGGCGCGCTCGGGCTCGAGCGTTTCGCCGTTGCCGTACAGCACGACGATCCGGAACGGCTCGACCCGCTCCTGCCGGTCGATGCGCAGCTCCCGCAGCGACGTGTGCCCCGCCTGCATCCCGGTCGCGTGGATGCGCCGGATGTGCCCGGCCAGCTCGTCGAGGAGGTCCTCGAGCCGGCCCGGGTCGTACAGGGAAAGCGCACTCGTGCGGCTGAGCGGGTAGAGGTCGGGCAGGATCGCGGTCAGCTGCCCGATGTCCCACAGGTGCACGCGCACCGCGCCCGGTTCGAACGTCGAGAGCACGCGGATCAGCAGGTTCTGCACGATGCCGTCGATGGTGGGCCGCGTCTTCGGCGCCGACGTGATCGCCAGGTGCGATTCGTCGAGGAGCGGGACGGCGACGTCGAACGTGCGGGTGGCGTCGCCGCCGGCCGCCGTCGCGGAGCCGACGCGCCACAGCCCGGGCGAGGTGATGCCCGCGTTGTGACCGACGCGCCCGAGCCAGTCACCCGGGGGCAGCCCCGCCGGGCCGGGCGCGTTCTGCGAGACGAGCTCGCGCAGCGTCGAGGGGCCTTGACCCCAGTCGGTGTAGAAAGCGCTTCGCACACTGCCGAGCGCGCCGAACACTTCGTGCGCGGCCGGGTGTTTGGCCCACTCGTGCTGCTGCTCGTTGGTGGCGTGGTTCATGCCGACGCGGACGATCTCGCGTTCCAGCTCGAGTTTGGCGAGGTCGGCCTCCGCGGCTTGGCGTGCTCCGGCCGCCGCACCCAGGACCAGCCCGATCTGGTGGCGGACCCGGTCGAGTGCGGTCTCGACGCGGTTGCGTTGCTCGGCTGACTTGTTGGCCATCGGCGTCCCCAAGAAAAGGTGTCCCCAAAAGGATTACAGGCGCGACCGGTATCCGCTCACCAGATCTTCGGCAGCGGCCAGGCGGACGAGGAGCTGGTCCAGCCCCTCGCCGGCCTGCGCGTACTGCGAAGGCAGCCAGGGATCGGCCTTGGCCTGGGCGTCCACGAGTGCTTGCCGGGCCTCTCCGAGCAGGCTTGTGACCCGCTCGGCGTGGGCTCGTGCGTCGGCGAGCCCGGCCACGACGGAGGTGAGCAGCTGGTGGAGATCGGCGAGCGTCATCCGGCTAGAGACGCGCCGAGTAGGAGTCGGCGGAGGAAATGCTTGCTTGGACCGTGCTCTGCAGGCCGCTGATGTCGTGCAGGGCTTGTGCGAGAAGGCCGTGTGCCTGACTCACTTCGTGCTGGCTGCTGCCTTGCGTCGCTTGTGCGAGCGACTGCTGGGCTTCTTCGAGAGACTGCGCTGCCTGTTGCAGGGCGGCGATGCTCGCGGACGCCTTTTCATTGGCGAGCGCGATGCCAGCGCGGATCTCTTCGACTCCGGCCATCGGGCCTCTACTCCTCGGTCGTACGGGGGCGGATTTCTATTGAAACAGATCCAACGACTCAGCGTGATCATCTGACTGTGCGGAGTGATCACTGGTCCGGAATCAGCAAGGCCCCGGACGTGGGAACGTCCGGGGCCGGGCCGATCACGGTGCGTGCCGGGGTTGACCTGGCACGGATGACGCACACTGAAGTCGCTGGCCAGCGCTACCCCAGGTCAGAGCGGTTTTCGTGCCACTGCTGGCCTTTCTGGAAGCGTCGGGCTCGGGTTGGGGTGAGACTAGCGCGACCGGAGCAGCGGGCTGCGTCCAGCCCTGCTCGTAACTCCCTGTGGGCGACCAAATTTGTCCGGCAATCGCTCGAAAGACATTTCACATTTCGGACGGCCGGCCGGGCGGGACGGACTCGCGCTCGCATCCGCACGGGAACGTGCTCGTGCGCAGGGTGCCCGCACGGCCGCGGCCCGGGATTCGGGACGGGCCACCGGTTTCCGGCCCGGAACGACGAAACGCCGGGCGCGCGGCCCGGCGTTTCGCCTGTTCAAGTGCGGAGGATACAGGATTAGAACCTGCGAGGGCGTGAACCCAACACGCTTTCCAAGTCTGCACGGGGGTGTTCATCGGCGTCTGCGGGTGGTGAAGTCCCAGTTCAGAGGTATATCTCGACATCACCGGACCTCCCTGAACCGGACCGAATGAGACTAGGCTTGCGGCCGTAACACAGCCGAGCGCCCTTCCGCGAATGGCGTGCGGGCGTGGGGCACCGTGCTTGGGAGCGCGAGGGCTGGGCTTCGCCCGCTCGTATGTGAGCAGCGACGTCGAGCGGCTGACGATGCGCGATACATCACGAGGCGACGTCACCTCGTGATGTCCTCAGCCGAGCAACCGGTGGCCGACGCATCTCGCCTGCTTGTGCAAGGATCCACACTGCGAGTATGGCAACTCACCCAGTTGTCATGCTCGCCAGAGTAACATCCTTGCTGGTCACCGGTGTCGCGAAGCAAAAATGTCGTACGTGCGTTCGATACTGGTAGCGCAGGTGCCGATGCCCTGCGACACCTGTACGGGTTGTGCCACGAAGGGAGGCAACGTGAAGCGTTCTGAGCACGCCGCGCTCGTCGCGCTGCTTCAGCACCGTCCAGAGGGCCTGGGCTGGCAGGAGATCACCGCAGAGGTCCTCACCAGCGGCAGCGCACTGGAGACCTGGCGCCACCTCGTGCCCGACACGCTGTTCGACGAAGCTGGCGAGCACGAGGCCCTCGCGGCCGCCGATCGCCAACTTGAGTCGTGGGTAGAGGCTGGCGTCAACTTCCTCTCGGTCCTTGATGCCGACTACCCGGCTCGGCTTCGCGGGATCCACCAGGCCCCACCCATACTCTTCTGGCGCGGGCAGCTGCTCGCAAAGGACCCCGCTGTGTCAGTCGTCGGATCGCGAAACGCCTCCGAACGAGGCCTGGGGATCGCCAGCGAGATCAGCCGCGCTCTCATCAAGGAAGGCATGACCGCAGTCGCCGGCCTCGCCGCAGGGATCGACGCCGCAGTGCACCGCGCGGCGCTAGAGGCTAGCGGTCGGACGGTCGCGGTGATCGGTACTGGCATAAACAAGTACTACCCGGCCGCGAACCGTGATCTGCAGGAGGAGATCGCGCAGCGCGGGCTTCTGTTGTCGCAGTTCTGGCCGGACGCCCCGCCGCAGCGGCACAATTTCCTCATGCGGAACGCGACCATGTCCGGCTACGGACTCGCGACCGTCGTCGTCGAGGCGGGTGAGACCAGCGGGACGCGAGTTCAGGCACGACTGGCGGTAGAACACGGCCGCGCGGTGATCCTCACCGACTCGGTGGTTCAGCAGAACACCTGGGCCCAGAAGCTCGAAGGTCGGCCCGGAGTGCACTGCGTTAGCGGACTGAAGGACGTAATCGAGATCGTCCGCAAGGTGATCTCCGAGCGCCGGGATGCCGCAGACGCCATGAAGCAGCTGCTTACCACCCTATGAGCGAAGCGTCCGGAGCATCAGACCCGCAGCATCAGCTTGAAGCAACGCTCGTCAGCGCCACTGGTGGTTACCTGCGCAACACGCTACGCATTCGCGGCGAGACATGTCTGATATGCACCACGACCGTTAACCCCGGTGACACCTACTGCTGGCCCTGTGCCAGCCACCGGTCTGCAGGCTCTGATCGCCCCACTGCCGATTACGTCGGCATTCTGGCCTATGCGATCGAGAGCTCACAGTCGCACTACGTCATGCGTGGCTACAAGGCACCGCAGCCGGTACGCGTCAAGGAACACTGGAACATTGTGAGCTTGCTCTGTTTCGTCGGGCTGTGGCACCACATGCGCTGTGTCGAACAGCTCGCGGGCAGACGGATCACGCACTGGGCTACGGTCCCCTCCCTGCCGGCAAAATCGGGAGAGCACCCGCTTCATGCTCTGGTAAGCCCCATGCTTTCTCGTCTGCCGGAACTTGCGCTGACTGCCGCGACGAAAACCACCGCGCCCCGAGCGTTCCGCGCCGATCATTTCCGGGCAGTTGGGAGTCTGCCGCCTGGCTCGCATGTCCTCGTTATCGACGACACCTGGACCTCTGGAGGGCACGCGCAGTCGGCGGCGCTCACTGTCCGAAAGGCTGGCGCGGCGACTGTCTCCGTGCTGTCGCTAGCTCGATACTTTAAACCAACCTACGGCGACAACAAGGAGTTCATCGCGAAGCATCTGACTAGGGACTACGACCCCACCTGGTGCCCATGGACCGATGACGGATCCTGCCCATCATGAACGCGTAAGCCGGCGAGTCAGGCCCAGGCCGACGCGAGCTGTGAGGGGTCGACCACCGCAAGGCCATGGCCGCGAGGTACCAGCATGTGACCGACCGCATCAGGCGGGGCGGCCGGCCGTGTCGACGGGCTGCTCTGGGCACCGCCGGACGACGCGGCGAAGGGCGACGATGAGACTCCAGAGGTGGCCTAACCAGGGGCGAATGAGACTAGAATTGAGACTAAGACGGAAAACGCCGGGTGGCCCCTAAGTGGGACACCCGGCGTTTTGCCTGGTTACTGCGGCGGAGGATACAGGATTCGAACCTGCGAGGGCGTGAACCCAACACGCTTTCCAAGCGTGCGCCTTAGGCCGCTCGGCCAATCCTCCGCAGGAGACGATACCGGATGGCCGTCCCGGGACTTGAAGGCGGGTCTCAGCCGTCGGCCGGCTGGGGCGCGGCCACGACGTCGGCCACCACGCAGGTGATGTTGTCCGGTCCGCCGCCTTCGTTGGCCAGGCGGATCAGCTCCGGGATCACGTCGTCCGGGGCGGTGGCCGCGTCCAGGACGTCGCGCAGGGTCGCTTCCTTCACCGGGCCGCTCAGGCCGTCCGAACAGAGCAGGTAGCGGTCTCCCGGCTTCGCCTTGAACGTCCAGATGTCGGGGGCGCTGGAGCCCGTCGTCTGCAGCGCTTTCATCAGCAGCGAGCGCCGCGGGTGCGAGTCCGCGTCCTCGGCCGCGACCCGGCCGTCCTCGACCAGGGCCTGGACGAGCGTGTGGTCGCGGGTCAGCCGGCGCAGGCCGCCGTCGCGCAGCAGGTAGCCGCGGGAGTCGCCGATGTGGGCGGCCGCGAACTCGGCGCCGTCGAACATCAGCACCGTCAGGGTCGTGCCCATGCCCTCGGTCGTCGGCTCGTTGGAGGCGACCTCGGTCAGTCTTTCGTCGATCGACTTGACCACGCCGGCCAGCGTCGCGGCGAGGTCGATGCTCGTGAGGTCGACCCGTCGCAGGTCGACGTCGAGCTCGCGCAGCACGTCGACCGCGGTCGCGCTGGCGACTTCGCCGTGCGGCTGGCCGCCGATGCCGTCGGCGACGGCGAGCAGGCGGGAACTCGCGTACAGCGAGTCCTCGTTGACCTGGCGTCGCTTGCCGACGTCCGACCCCGCGGCGTACCGGAGGACGTACCGATCGTGTGTCATGCCCCCATAAAAGCATTGGTTGACTGAGTTCACAAGCAACTCGTCTGAATGGAGCACTCTCCGATAGAGTGCCCGCCATGGACGACGACGCCACGGTCAGCGCGGCCGACATCGCGCGGCTCGCCGGGGTCGGCCGGGCCGCGGTGAGCAACTGGCGGCGTCGTTACCCGGACTTCCCGCCGCCCGTCGGCGGCACGGCGTCGAGCCCGTTGTTCGGCCTGTCCGCCGTCGCCGGCTGGTTTCGCGCCCGGGGCAAGAAGTTCGAGCTGTCCGCCGGCGAACGCGCGTGGCAGCGCCTGCGCGCCCTGGGCGACGACCTCGGCCTCGCCGAGCGCGTGAGCCGCGCGGGCGGCTTCTTCGCCGTCCAAGCCGGGGTCCCCGGCACCTTCGACGGCCGCCTCGACGACCCCGAACTGCTCACCCTGCTCGGCGAGATGACGCACCGGGCCGGGCCGGTCGAGTCGTTCGAACTGTTGTGCCGCCGGTACTTCGAGGCGCACTCGCGGCGGTTGTCGGCCACGCCGGAGCCGGTCGCCGAGCTGATGGCGCGGCTCGTCGGACCGGTCTCGGCCATCCTCGACCCCGCCTGCGGCTTCGGCGCGCTCGCGCTGGCCAGCGGCGCGAAAACCGTGCTGGGCCAGGACAGCGACCCGATGACGGCGTCGATCGCGACGCTGCGGCTGCGGCTGCGCGGCATCGAAGCCGAGGTCTACGCGGTCGACGCGCTGCGCGAAGACGCCTTCGCCGGCCGGACCGCCGAAGCCGTGCTGTGCGACCCGCCGTTCAACGAACGGGCCTGGGGGCACGACGAACTGGTCGGCGACGCGCGCTGGGAATACGGCCTGCCGCCGCGCGGTGAGCCCGAGCTCGCCTGGGTCCAGCACTGCCTCGCCCACGTCGAACCCGGTGGCGCGGTGGCGATCCTGATGCCGGGCGCGGCGGCCGGGCGGCGCAGCGGGAAGCGCATCCGCGGCAACCTGCTGCGCGCGGGCGCGGTCCGCGCGGTCGTCACGCTGACGTCGGCGGGGCCGGATCTCTGGCTGCTGCGGCGGCCGGTGCCCGGGCAGCGCCCGCCGTCCACCGTGCTGCTGGCGGAGGCGGGCGACGAGCTGTCCACTGTGGACGACCTGTGGCAGGAGTTCCACGAGCACCCCGAATCCGGCGTCCGGATCATCGACCTGCTCGACGACGACGTCGACCTCACGCCGGCCCGGCGACGCGGTCGCGACGAGGACCTCGGCCAGGCCTTCCAGGCCGTGCGGGGCCGGTTCGCCGGACTGGTGCCGCGGCTGCCGCCCCTGGACGCCGCCGACACCGAACCGGCGTTCACGACGATCGGCGAGCTGGTCAAGGCGGGAGTCGTCGAGGTCAGGCACGCGGCCCGCGCCGACGCCGACCACCCGACGGCCGAAGCGGGTGACGTCGTCGCGTCCGTGACCGGGACCGCGTACGTCCACAGTGGACCACCGGAGGCGGTTGGTCCGGGGCTTACCGTGTACCGCGTCGACCCGGAGCGGCTGGACGCGGACTTCCTGGCCGGCTGCCTGCGCGCGGCGGACCTGCCCGCCGCGTCCGCGTCGACGCGCATCGACAGCAGGCGCGTGCGGATCCCGCGCGTCACGATCGGCGTCCAGCGCGAGTACGGCCAGGTCTTCCGGCGCCTGGCGGAATTCGACGCCGTCCTGCGCGAGACGGCGGAAACGGGCCGCGAGCTGGTCCGGCTAGGCTTCGCGGGACTTGTCGAAGGACGGCTCAGACCGGGCCGATAGGGGAACGGATGCTGATCGCCGACCGCTACGAGCTCGACGAGCTGCCGCTCGGGCGCGGCGGGATGGGCGCGGTGCACGGCGGGCACGACCGCCGGCTGGGCCGGCGCGTGGCGATCAAGCTGCTCAGGCTGCCTGGCCGTGACGAAGAGCTCGAAGCCCGCTTCGCGCGCGAAGCACGGATTCTCGCGACGCTCGACCACCCCGGCGTCCCGACGCTGTACGACTACGGCACCCACGACGACCGGTTGTTCCAGGTCATGCAGTTCGTCGACGGCGTGACGGTCGCCGACCTGCTCGCCGAGCACGGACCGCTGCCGGTGCCGTGGGCCGCGGCGATCGCGGCGCAGGCGTGCGCGGTGCTGACCGCCGCCCACGCGCTCGCGGTGTGCCACCGCGACCTCAAGCCGTCGAACCTGATGCTCGGGCCGGACGGTGGCGTCAAGGTGATGGACTTCGGGCTCGCGGTGCTGCGCGAAGCCGACGCGGCACAGTTCACGCGGGCCGGGCAGCTGCTCGGGACGCCGTCGTACATGGCGCCCGAGCAGATCCAGCGGGGCGGCGCCGAACCGCGAAGCGATCTGTACGCGCTGGGGTGCGTGCTGCACGAGATACTCACCGGGCAGCGGCTCTTCGACGGGCCCACCGCGTACGCCGTGTTCGAGCGGCAGGTCAAGGAGCTGCCGCCGCCGGTGCCGGGGGTTCCGAAGCCGCTCAACGCGCTCCTCGCGGAGATGCTGGCGAAGGACCCCGAAGCGCGGCCGCCCGGAGCGGCCGCGCTGTACGAGCGGCTCGGCGCGTTCGTCGGCGGGTTGCCCCCGCTGCCGGGGTTCCTGGTGCCGCCGTCGGTGCCGAGCCCGGGCCGGATGTACGCGCGGATGCTGGGGCGCGTCAGCGGCTGAGCGCCGCCGGCCGCCGGTCGGCCAGCGGCAGGCCGCGCCGCTGGATGCGGGAGTACGTCGTCGCGTTCTGCACGGCGATGCTGACGCCAAGGGTGAGCGCGATCGACGCCGTGGTCAGCGGCCCGGCGGCCCCGAGCGCGGTACCCAGCGCGACCAGCCCGACCCGGACGGCGATGGTCAGCAGCCACAACCCGACGGTGACGGCCGAGCCCTTCTGGAACGTCGTGCTGTCACGCTCGGTGAGCGTCGTCGTGGTGCTGCGCAGGACCCCCAGGCCGGCGAGCACGACGAGGTCGGCGCCGAGCAGCCCGAGTTCGGCGGCCGACGCGCCGGGCAGCGCTTTCGCGGCGAGGTAGGCGCCGACGGCGACCAGGATCAGCGGCATCACGACCAGCGTCCTGCGGTCGAGCAACGTGCCGCGGACCTGCTTGTAGACGACCTTGTAGAGGACGTAGGCGGCGATGACCGCGTAGAGCAGGACGTTCGCTGCGCTGGGCATTTGCGGGCTCCTTGGTTTCCGAGGTGCTCCCAGTTTCGGCGAACGGCGGCGGGTTTTCGTCGGCGTGGGGATCGGGTCCGGGTGGAACCGGGCCTCAACCCGGAGGTGGAGGCGCCACCCGTCCGGGCTACCCAAATCGTGACCTTTGCGGACGAACCTCGGACGGGTGACCGCCGTCTTTACGGGTGTCCACAAGCGATGATCGAGTATGGGGGTAACGGATCGTGAAGAGGCTTCTGGCGGGAGCGGCCGCGCTGGCCACCGCGTTCGTGCTGGCCGCCTGTTCCGGGGGTGGGACGGCGCCGAGCGGTCCGAACGCGGGCGGCGGGGCCGTCGCCGCCGGTGCCGGGGGCGGGGCGCCGACCACGTCGAGCACCACCGCGGCCCCCACCACGACGACCAGCGCGAAGCCCGTTCCGGCGCCGTCGACCACGAAGCCGGCGCCGACCAGCACCACGGCCAAGCCGAAGCCCAAGCCCAAGCCGGCCGCCCCGGCGAGTGACCCGGGCGTGCCGTGCGCCGCCGCGGCCGCCGCGTCGGGCACCGCCGCCTGCGTCGACATCTCCGCGCACAAGGCGTGGATCCTGCAGGGCGGCAAGGTCGTCTACGGGTCGGTGCCGATGCTGCCGGGCCGCAAGGGCTACGCGACGCCGACCGGCACGTTCCACGTGCTGTCGAAGGAGAAGGTGCACCTGTCGAAGGAGTTCGACAACGCGCCGATGCCGAATTCGGTGTTCTTCTACCCGGGCGACGCCTTCCACACCGGCAGCCTTTCGGTGTATTCGCACGGCTGCATCCACCTGTCGGCGGGCGCGTCCCTGAAGTTCTTCAACACTTTGCACGTGGGTGACGTCGTGCAGGTTGTCCCGTAACCACTCACTGGCCAACACGGACAGTAGGTTACAAACAGATAAATTCACTCATCAGAGTGCAACTGGCCCCCCTGCTCAGGCGATAAGTGATCGCTTGGGAAGGGGGGCCAAATGGCCTTGGGAAAGCTCAGAGCACTACGTCACGCCTTCGTGGCGACGGTGCTGACAGGGGCGCTGCTGCCCGTCGTGACCACGGGGGTGGCGGCAGCGGCGACCACGCTCCCACCGGGGTTCGTCCTGCAGGACACCAACACCGGAACGGGGCAGTACCAGCTCACCGACTTCGCGTTCCTGCCGGACCAGTCCGCGCTCGCGACGGCGAAGGACGGGCGCGTCCAGTGGGTACCGGCGAGCGGAACACCGCGGACGATCGCGACGCTGCCGACCCGCGAGATCAGTGACATCGGGCTGGTCGGGCTGGCCGTCGCACCGGATTACGCGACGTCGCACTCGATTTACCTCACGCGCTCGCTGAACGTCACCGGCGGCTTCGTCCTCCGGCTTTCGAAGTTCACCGTGGGCCTGGACGCGGCCGGCGCGCCCGCCTCGCTGAGCGGTGAGCAGACGCTGTTCGAGGTGCCGGGCATCTCCGAAGTCCACGCCATCAACGGCGTCATCCCCGCCGCCGACGGGACGCTGTGGCTGTCGATCGGGGACAACGGCGACTTCACGAAGGTGGACCCGGGCGCACTGCGCGCGCAGGACATCAACCAGCCGTACGGCAAGATCTTCCACTTGGCCGCCGACGGCAAGGGCGTGCCGGGCAACCCGTACTACGACGCCGCCAACCCGGCGTCGACCGCCAGCAAGGTCTTCGCGCGCGGGTTCCGCAACCCGTTCCGGATGACGATCGACTCGAACTCCGGCCTGCCGGTCGCGGGTGACGTCGGCTGGAACACCTGGGAAGAGGTCGACGTCGTCCAGCGCGGTTCCAACCAGGGCTGGCCCTGCTGGGAGGGCAACCACCCGACGCCGGGCTACAGCGCGCTCGCGGGCTGCGCCGGCGTGGCGAACCAGGCCCCGATCTTCGAGTACCAGCACGGCAACGGCCCCATGCAGGGCAACAGCGTCACCGGCGGGATCGTCTACAACGGATCCAGCTACCCGGCGGCCTACCGCGGTTCGTACTTCTTCGGCGACTACGTCGGTAAGAAGATCTGGACGTTGCGCTACGACGACCAGGGCACGCTCACGCAGGCCCCGGAGAACCCGCCGGTCTTCACCGGCATCGGCGGCCCGGTCAAGTTCGCGGCGGCGCCGAACGGCGACATCGTCTTCGCCGACATCCTCAGCGGCAACCTGCGCCGGCTGAGCTACTCGGCGGGCAACACCGCGCCGGTCGCCAAGGCCACGACGACCACCGACCCGGACACCCGCACGGTGTCCTTCGACGGCTCGACGTCGGTCGACTACGACAACGACCTGCTGAAGTACGACTGGGACTTCGGTGACGGGACCACCGCCGCCGACGCCGGGCCCACCACGAGCCACCAGTACGCGGCCGGCACCGAGTCGTTCACCGCGAAGCTGACGGTCCGGGACCCGCTGGGGCTCACCGGCACGACCGACATCAAGGTCGCGCCCGGAAACCACACCCCGCAGCTCACGCTGACCACGCCGGGCGACACCGCGACGTTCGCGGTCAACCAGCAGGTCGGCCTGAGCGCCACGGCGACGGACGCCGAGGACGGCACGCTGCCGATCACGTGGACCACCGCGGTCCGGCACTGCCCGAGCGAGGCGACCTGCCACTCGCACCCCGGCGCCGGCGGCACCGGGGCGAGCTTCGCGCAGCCGTTCACCGAGCACCCGGACTCCCGCATGGAGTTCACCGCGACGGTGACCGACAGCGCGGGCGTCACCACGTCCAAGACGTACACGGCGATGCCGCGCCAGCACCGGATCACCCTGCTCAGCACGCAGCCCGCGGCGCTGAGCATCCCGGTCGAGGGCGGTGTCAGCACGTCACTGGTGACCGAGGGCGCCAGCTTCGACGTCGAGGCCGCGCCGCTGGGCACCGACGGCGTCTCGAAGTTCACCGGCTGGCAGGGCGGTCCCACGGACACGACGTGGGTCGTCACGGTCGGCACGAGCGACCTGACGCTGACGGCGAACTACGCGACCCCGATCGACCAGCGCTACAACGCCGACCCGGCGTTGCAGGCGAAGCTCGGCGCGCCGACGGCGGCCGAGGTCACCGACGGCGTGGTCCACTACCGGGCCTACGCCAACGGGCGCCTGTACTGGAGTGCCGTGGGCGGGACGAAGTACCTGCTCGCCGGTCCGGTGCTGGACAAGTACCTCGCCATCGGCGGGCTCACCAAGCTCGGCCCGCCGACGACCGACACCGCGACCACCGCGGACGGTGCGCAGTTCAACGACTTCGTCAACGGCGGCAACGTCGGGTCGATCTACTACACGGCCGCGACGGGTGCGCACACGATCTACGGTGAGATCCGGAAGAAGTGGGTGGCGCTCGGCCTCGGGCAGATCCTCGGCTACCCGACCAACGACGAGGACGGCACGCCGGACGGCATCGGCCGGTTCAACCACTTCCTCAAGGGCAACAACGTCGGTTCGATCTACTACACGCCCCAGACGGGCGCGCACGCGATCTACGGCGAGATCCGGAAGAAGTGGGCCGCGTACGGGTACGAGCGCGGTCTCGGCTACCCGACGAACGACGAGGACGGGACGCCGGACGGCATCGGCCGGTTCAACCACTTCAGCCTCGGCCACTCGATCTACTTCACGAACGCGACGGGCGCGCACGTGATCAAGGGCGAGATCCGCAAGCGCTGGGCGGCCCTCGGGTGGGAGCGGTCCTACCTGCGGTACCCGACGACGGACGAGTACGTGACGAACGGGGTGTACCGCAGCGACTTCCAGGGCGGCTACATCACGTACACGCCGCAGACGGGTGCGGTCGACCGCCCCTGGTGACCGTGATCGTCAGGAAGTGAACGCGGGCGCGGGCCGTCTCCGGGGATTCCGGAGGCGGCCCGCTTCTCTTTTCAGGAGCGCAGGTCCGCCGGCGTCGTCCCGGTCGACGTCAGCGGCAACCCGAGCGCCACCCGCTCGGTCAGCCACGGGCTCGGGCGGTACCGCGGATCCCCGGTGGACGTGGCCAGGCCGCGCAGGATCCGCAGCACGACGTCGCCGCCCACCAGGTCTCCCCAGGCCAGCGGGCCGCGCGGATACCCCAGTCCCAGCCGGACCGCGGTGTCGATGTCGTCCGGGGACGCCAGGTTCTGGCCCGCGATGAAGCACGCCGTGTTGACGATCGACGCCAGGAGGCGCTGGGCGATCGGGGCCGGGCCGTCGCGGACGACCGTCACCGGGTGGCCCGTCGCCGCCAGCGCGCCCCAGGCCGCGCGGCCCGCCACCGGGTCGAGTCCCGGGTGGACGGACATCGTCAGGCGCCGCTCGTATCCGCCCAGGGGATCCACGCCGGCGACGCGGTCCAGCGGCAGCCCGGCGCGGGTAGCCGCGTCCACTGTGGACTCGCCGTAGAGCGGGACGAGCAGGACCGCGTCCGGGTACGCGTCCGGGACCACCTGCACGCCGGCCGCCGACAGCACGCGGCCCAGGTGCTCGTCCGCCACGAACACCGGGCCCGACGGCCTCGGCGGCGCCACCGGCTCCTCGGCGACCTGCTGCTTCCCGTCGGCGTAGGAGTAGAAGCCGGAACCGTTCTTGCGCCCGAACAACCCGGCGGCGACCCGCGGCCGCGTCAGCCACGACGGCCGCAGCCGCGGTTCGCCGTGGAAGCCGCTCCAGATGCTCTCCAGCACCGCGTGGGACACGTCGAGGCCGGTCAGGTCGAGCAGCTCGAACGGTCCGAGCTTCAGGCCGAGCACGTCGCGCGCGACGCGGTCGACGTCGGCGGGCTCGGCCAGCGCCTCGGTGAGGATCTGCAGCGCCTCGGTGTTCAGGCCGCGCCCGGCGTGGTTGACCAGGAAGCCCGGCGCGTCCTTCGCCAGTACCGGCTCGTGGCCCCAGCTCTTGACCAGTTCGAGGGCTTCGGCGGGCAGCCAGTCGTGCGTGCGCGTGCCCGGGACGACCTCGACCAGGCGCATCAGCGGCACCGGGTTGAAGAAGTGCAGGCCGATCAGCCTGCCGGGGTCGGCCAGCTCGGCGGCGATCTCGGTGACCGACAGCGAGCTGGTGTTCGTCGCGAAGATCGTCTCCTGTGGACAGACGCGCTCGAGGCCGGCGAACAGGGCCCGCTTCGTGCCGACGTCCTCCCGGACGGCTTCGACGACGAGGTCGACGCCGTCCGCCGGCGCGTCGGGCGCGTCCACCGCGACCAGCCGGTCCTTGACCGCCCCCGGGTCTTCGAGCTTGCCCTTCGCGGCCAGCTTGTCCGCCATGGCGCCGACGTACTCGATCGCCTCGTCGACGGCCTCGCGCCGGACGTCGGCGAGCTCGACGGTCATCCCAGCCGTCGCGGCGAGCTGGACGATCCCGCGGCCCATCACCCCGGTCCCGATCACCCGGATCCTGCCGACCTTCCCGGCCCACCCCGTCACGTCGTGCCCGCCTTCCCGCCGATGTCGTCGGGCCGACGGTACCGTCTCGGCCGTGACGGGGAACCGGCTGACACGGGCGGAAAGCCGCGAGCGGACGAAGGACCGGCTGCTCGCGGCGGCCGCCGAGCTGTTCGCCGAGCGCGGCGTCAACGGCACCTCGGTCGAGCAGATCGCCGACCGCGCCGGGTACACGCGCGGGGCGTTCTACGGCAACTTCGAGGACAAGCACGAGCTGGTCGTCGCGTTGCTGGAGCGGTCGGTGCCCGGTGTGCTGCGGTCCGAGCTGGTGCTGCACGCGGTCCGGGACCCGGCCGTCCGCCCGCACTTCGACGCGCACGAACGGTCCGCTCGCGCGGTCGTCGAAACCCGGCTGCGGGCGGACTTCGCCGCGCGAGGGGTGGCGCCACCCGCGAGCCCGGCGTTCCTGGCGCTGGTCGTCCGCGCGCTGGAGGACGGCTTGCTGCTGCACGGACACCTGAACCCGGAAGCCGGGCCGGACGCGCTCGCCGAAGCCGTCCGCCTCCTGCTTCGCCCCTAGATGCCGACGAACTCCGCCATGCGCGTCGCCGAGTGCGTGAAGAAGGCGTCGGCCGGGTCGACGCTGCCGACGTACTGACCGAACAGGTCGAAGTTGATCGCCCCGAACAGCTGGGTCCACGCCATGATCAGCCGGGTCACGGTTTCGGGCCCGGCCACGATCCCGAGGATCTTCGTGAGCGTCTCGGCCTGGGCACGCAGCTCGGGCGCGACCTCGCCGTCGATCGCCCGCAGCTCGGTGTGCGTGAGGACCTTGACCAGGGCGAGCGCGACCCGGCCGGCGGGGGCGACGGTGTCCTGCGGGGCCTGGTAGCCGGGGATCGGCGAGCCGTAGATCAGCGCGTACTCGTGCGGGTGCGCGCGGGCCCAGTCGCGCGTCGCGTGCCAGATCGCGAGCCACCGGTCGCGGGGGGCGCCCTTGCCGGGGTCGGCCTGCTCGGCCGCCTCGCCGATCGCGTTGTAGGCGTCGACGATCAGGTCGGTCAGCAACCGGTCCCGGCTGGGGAAGTACCGGTACAGCGCGGACGACACCATGCCCAGCTCCCGGGCCACCGCGCGCAGCGACAGCCCGTGCGCGCCGACGTCGGCGAGCTGGCGGCGGGCTTCGTCCTTGATCTCCTGGGTGAGTTCGGCGCGGGCACGTTCGCGCGCGGTCCGGGTCGCGGTCATGGGGATCAGTGTGCCACGACGAGAGCGGCGCACAAAATAGAGAGCAGTGCTCTTGACAGGTGCAGTGCTCGGGTGTTCACTGCTCTTAACCGAGAGCACTGCTCTCCCAAACCTCCGGAGGACACCATGACTGCCGCCCGCTACATCGAGCCGAAGAAGTCGACCAACACCTTCAACGAGCTGGTCGCGAGGCTGACCCGGATGGGCTTCAGCGTCTGGGGCAGCCGGGTGCTGACGGTGGTCGGCCGCAAGAGCGGGGAGCCGCGGTCGGTGCCGGTCAACCTGCTGACCGTCGACGGCGTCCGCTACCTCGTCGCCCCGCGTGGCGAGACGCAGTGGGTGCGCAACCTGCGTTTCGCCGGCGAAGGCACGCTTCGCGTCGGGAAGCGCGTCGAGGGGTTCACGTTCCGCGAGCTGGCCGACGACGAGAAGCCGGGCATCCTCCGCGCCTACCTGAAGCGCTGGAAGTTCGAGGTCGGCGTGTTCTTCGACGGTGTCGACGCCAAGGCGTCGGACGAGAAGCTGCGCGAGATCGCGCCCGGCTACCCGATCTTCGAGATCTTCACGAAGTAGGTTTGCGCCGCTTGGTCAGGTTCGCGGCCATCAGCACGACGCCGACCAGGAACGCGACGAGCCCGATCAGGAACCACAGCTTCTGCCCGGTCATGAAGCTGCCGGTGATCACGCCGATGCCCTGCAGCACCCAGACGGCGCCGACCAGCACGAGCACGACCCCGACCGCGAAGGTGATCCAGCGCCTCATGCGGCCAGTCTAGGCAGGACGGTCGCCCGGGACGAGTTCGTGCCGGTAGGCGTACACGACGGCGTGCACGCGGTCGGGCAGGCCGAGCTTGCTCAGCACGCGCGACACGTGCGTCTTGACCGTCTCCTCGCCGACGTGCAGCTGCCGCGCGATCTCGGCGTTGCTGCAGGCGTTGGCGATGAGCAGCAGGACCTCGCGTTCGCGGGAGGTGAGCCGGGCCAGCTCGGGCGGTTCGGCGGCCGCCGGTTCGAGCACCGACGCGAACTTCGCGACCAGCCGCCGCGTCACCGACGGGTCGATCAGCGCGTCGCCGCGCGCGGCCACCCGGATCGCCGCGACCAGCTCTTCCGGCGCCAGGCTCTTCAGCAGGAACCCGCTCGCTCCGGCGCGCAGCGCGCGGTAGACGTACTCGTCGGCATCGTAGGTCGTGAGCACGAGGACGCGGGTGTCGTTGCCCGGCGCGGCGAGGATCGCCTCGGTCGCGGCGAGGCCGTCGAGGCGGGGCATCCGGACGTCGAGGACCGCGACATCGGGGCGCAGGCGCGCGGTCTCGGCGACGGCTTCGCGGCCGTCGGACGCTTCGCCGACGCAGGTGAAGTCGGGCTGGGTGTCGAGCAGCGCGCGCATCCCCGAGCGGAACATCGCGTGGTCGTCGGCCAGCAGGACACGGATCATGTGCTCTCCACCGGGAAGGTCGTGCGCAGCTGCCAGTGCTCGCCGGTCTCGCCGTAGGAGACCTGGCCGCCGAACAGGGTGACGCGCTGGCGGATCCCCGCCAGGCCGCGGTGCGCGTGCCCGTTCTCGGTGAGGCGGTCCGCGCGGAGTCCGTTGGTCACGGTGAGCACGACCTCGGTGCGGCCGTGGTTGAGTTCGACTTCGACCGGGCCTTCGCCGTGGCGCAGCGCGTTGGTCAGGGCTTCCTGGGCGATGCGGTAGAGGGCGACGTCGAGCGACCCGGGGAGCTCTCGGGGTTCGCCGCGCAGGGTCAGCCGGGTCGGCAGGCCGGCCGCGCGGACGGTCTCGACCAGCTCGTCGAGGTTGTCCAGGCCGGGCTGCTCGGCGTGGGTTTCGGCGTGCAGGAGGTCGAGCAGCCGGCGCAGGTCGGCCATCGCCGAGCGGCTGGCGGACTCGACCGCGCCGAGCGACTTGCGCACGGTCTCGGCGCCGTCCGGGAGGCCGAGGCGGGCGGCGCCGGCGTGCACGCCGATGGCGCTGACGTGGTGGGAGATGACGTCGTGGAGGTCGCGCGCGATGGTCGTGCGCTCCTCGAGGACGGCTCGCTTCACGGCCTCTTCTTCGTGCTGCCGCCGTTCGTCGGTCTCGCGCTCGAGATCGGCGATGTAGGCGCGCCGGGCGGTCGTGTACCGGCCGACCAGCCACGGGAGGAGGCCGCTGACGCTCACGCTGATGGCGGTCAGCCGCCAGTCGGCCGCGGTGCGGCCACCGCCTTCGATGCACCCGGCGACGACACCGGCGAGCAGGGCGAGCAGCGCGAGGACGGCGGGTTTCGGGCGCAGCCAGGCGCCGGCCCGGTAGCCGGCGATCAGGATGCCGGCGTTGTTCCCGACGACGTACCCCTGGCAGGTGCAGAGAAGAAGCGGCGAGCCGGCGAAGAGGAGGGCGTGCGCGAGGGCGACCCAGCCGGAGTACCGGGCCGGGCCGGCGAGGGCGGCGTTGACGGCGACCCCGCCGAGCAGGACGACCCACGCCCGCCAGTCGGCGCCGCTCCCGCCGAGCGGGCCGCGAAGGCCGAAGAGGGCGGCGTCGCAGACGACACAGACCAGCGCGACCAGCAGCGACTGGCGCCGCAGGGATCCGCTGATGTCGTGCACACCCGCAACTCTGCCCTAGTCGGCGGGAGCGGTGGGCGGGAACGCCCCGATGCGGCGGGAGGGGGCCGCGGCACCGGGACGCTCCCTGACAGGAGGGTCAGTGGCCGGGTGGGGCCGGCCCGGCGAGGACACCCCGGCTCGTGACCCGCTCGCGTGGCCCGGACGTCATGACGACTCGTTCATGACGTTCCACCCGCTCGCGTGGCCCGGGCCTCAGGTCGTCGGGCGGGCCGAGTAGTCGCCGCCCCGGCGCTGGCCGCCGCCCGGACGCTGGCCCTGGAGTGCCTGGCCCAGTGAGGTCGCCGTGGCCGTCTGGCCGTCCACCTTGGCCACCACCGTCACGTTCTGGTCTCCCTGCTTCACGTCGCCGGTCTTCTGGGTCGATCCGTCGAGCGTGTACGTCTGCTTGTAGCCGTCCTTGCTCGTCAGGGTCACCGAGGTCGCGCTCAGCTCCGTCACATCGCCCGTCTGGAGACGCTCGGTCGTGTAGCCGCCGTTGCCGTTCGACACCACGAAGTCGCCGTGGAGCGCCTCGCGCAGGGCCGCCATTCCGCCGCCGAACCCGTTGCCGAAGCCGCCTCCCGGGCCGCCCTGGCCGGGGAACTGGCCGGCTCCTCGGCCGCCGAAGCCGCCCGGGCCCTGCTGGGCCGCGTTGTCCGCGCTGCTGGTGCCCGCCCAGATGGCCGCGCCGCCGCCGGCCGCGATCACCACCGCGATGCCGGCCGCGATCGCCGTCTTCTTGCCGGACCAGCCCTTCTTGGGCGCGGCCGGGGCCGGGTCGCCCCAGTTGGCGGGGGCCGGTGCACCCTGCGGTGGCGTGTTCGGCGTCGGCTCGGTCGTCATCGTGTCCTCCGGTCGTACCCACACTGGTCCAGGCCAGCCTCACCGCCGAGGCTGTGTTTGAGCTGTGCGAGGCGTCAGCACGCGCTGTGGCTCCCTTACCCGGACGAAGGACTCTCACAGGAAACGCACAGCGCGAGCACAGTGAGCGCTGATGAGCCGTCGGGAAGATGGCACTATGACCGCTATGAACGCCACGTCACCCGGCCCCGGCAAGGCCGACCTGCGCCGCGCCGACGGGAGCCCGGTGCGGGTCCTCGTCGTCGACGACGAGGCGACGCTGGCCGAGCTCGTGTCGATGGCCCTGCGCATGGAGGGCTGGGAGGTGCGCAGCGCGGGCGACGGCACGGAAGCCGTCCGGATCGCGCGCGACTTCCGGCCCGACGCCGTCGTGCTCGACGTCATGCTCCCCGACTTCAGCGGCCTCGAAGTGCTGCGCCGCATGCGTTCCGAGGCGCCGCACCTGCCGGTGCTCTTCCTGACGGCGAAGGACGCGGTCGAGGACCGCATCGCCGGGCTCACCGCCGGCGGCGACGACTACGTCACCAAGCCCTTCAGCCTCGAAGAGGTCGCGCTGCGCCTGCGCGCGCTGCTGCGCCGGGCCGGCGGGGTGACCGGCGCGAGCGGGTCGACGCTCGTCGTCGGCGACCTCACCCTCGACGAGGACAGCCGCGAGGTGCACCGCGGCGGTGACCTCGTTCCGTTGACCGCGACCGAGTTCGAGCTGCTGCGCTACCTCATGCGCAACCCCAAGCGCGTGCTGTCGAAGGCCCAGATCCTGGATCGCGTGTGGAGCTACGACTTCGGCGGTCAGGCCAACATCGTCGAGCTCTACATCTCCTACCTGCGCAAGAAGATCGACGCCGACCGCGAGCCGATGATCCACACCATGCGGGGCGCCGGGTATGTCCTCAAGCCAGCGGGCTGAGCGGCGGCGGTTCCGGGCGCAGCGGCCGTGGTCGTTGCGGCGGCGGCTGATCGTCCAGCTGGCCGCGCTGCTCGCGCTCGTCTGCCTCGTCGTCGGCGTGGTGACGGAGTTCGCGCTGAGCGAGTTCCTCGTCGGCCAGCAGGACAAGCGGCTCGCCGCGGCGAGCGACCGCGCGTTCCGCGGCGCGGAACGGCCGCCGTGGCAGTACCCCGACGCCGCGCCGCCGCCGGACCCGCTCCGGGCGCTGGGCCAGGGCGACGGCACGCTCGCCGTGGTCCAGAAGGGCCGGTTCGCCCAGGGCAGCGTGCTCGACTCCAGCGTCGGCGTGCCGTCGAAGCGCAAGCCGCCGTTCCGCGGCCTCCCGGAGAGCCAGGTGCTGGCGCTGCTGGCGGTGCCGACCGACGGGAAGCAGCACAGCGTCGACCTCGGCGGCAACCTCGGTGAGTACCGCGTGGTTTCGACCGTGGCGCCCAGCGGCGAGAAGACGGTCATCGGCCTGCCCCTCAAAGACGTGAACGAGACGCTCTGGCAGCTCGGGTTCATCCTCGGCGGCGTCGCGCTCGCCGGGATCCTGGTGGCCGGGGCGGTCGGCGCGGCGACGATCCGGCGCACCATGAAACCCCTCGACCGGTTGGCCGCGACCGCGACCCGCGTCTCCGAGCTGCCGCTGGACCGCGGCGAGGTCGCGCTGTCGGAACGGGTCCCGGAGGCCGACACCGACCCGAACACCGAGGTCGGCAAGGTCGGCTCGGCGCTGAACCGGATGCTCCAGCACGTCGCGAACGCGCTGACCGCGCGGCACGCGAGCGAGAACCGCGTCCGCCAGTTCGTCGCGGACGCGAGCCACGAGCTGCGCACGCCGCTGGCGGCGATCCGCGGGTACGCCGAGCTGACCCGCCGCGGCGGCGAGCAGGTGCCGCCGGACGTCGCGTTCGCGATGAGCCGCGTCGAGTCCGAGTCGCGCCGGATGACGACGCTGGTGGAGGATCTGCTGCTGCTCGCGCGCCTCGACTCCGGCCGTCCGGTGGTGCCCGAGTGGGTGGACCTGTGCCGGCTGGTGGCCGACGCGGTCGCGGACGCGCACGTCGCGGGCCCGGGTCACAAGTGGCTGATGGAGGTGCCCGGCGAGCCGATCGGCGTCCTCGGCGACGCCGGCCAGCTGCACCAGGTGGTGATCAACGTCCTGGCCAACGCGCGCACGCACACCCCGGCGGGCACGACGGTGACGACGACACTGTCCACATCGGACGGAGTGGTCCGGCTCGGCGTGGTGGACGACGGCCCGGGCATCCCGCCGGACATCCTCCCGGACGTGTTCGAGCGTTTCGCCCGTGGCGACAACTCGCGCTCACGGGCGGCGGGGAGCACCGGGCTGGGGCTGGCGATCGTGGCCGCGGTGGTCGGGGCGCACGGCGGCCGGGTCAGGGTGCAGAGCCGTCCGGGACGGACGGAGTTCGAGATGACCTTCGCGGAAGCGCCCGCTCCCTAGGCCGGTCACCCGAACGGGCCGGATGCACAGCGCGCGCACAGCTTCGGCACAAGTTCACCACATGCGGCGACGACACGGTCGGGACCATGACGACCACGCTGTCGGCGCCCGAGCACGCCCAGCCCGCTCCCGAAGCCGCCCGGAAACCGCGGTGGATCAGACCGTCCGTGACCGCTCTGCTGGTCGGTACCGGCCTGCTCTACCTCTGGGACCTGGCGAAGACCGGCTGGGCCAACGACTTCTACGCGATGGCCGCCCAGGCCGGCACGTGGAGCTGGAAGGCGCTGTTCTTCGGCTCGCTCGACCCGGGCAACGTCGTCACCGTCGACAAGCCGCCGTTCTCGCTGTGGGTCATGGGGTTGTCCGGGCGGCTCTTCGGCTTCTCGAGCTGGAGCCTGCTCGTGCCGAACGCGCTCGCCGGCGTCGCCTCGGTCGGCCTGCTCTACCTCGCCGTGCGACGGCTGTCCGGCCCGGGCGCCGGCCTGCTCGCCGGAGCCGGGCTCGCGCTGACGCCGGTCGCCGCGCTCATGTTCCGGTACGACAACCCCGATGCCTTCCTCGTGCTGCT
This sequence comes from Amycolatopsis sp. NPDC005961, assembly GCF_040629235.1. Taxonomy (NCBI): domain Bacteria; kingdom Bacillati; phylum Actinomycetota; class Actinomycetes; order Pseudonocardiales; family Pseudonocardiaceae; genus Amycolatopsis; species Amycolatopsis sp. NPDC005961. Next base: position 254,681 of record NZ_JBEXVF010000004.1, read on the forward strand.
GCTCGTCGCCGGCGCCTACTGCGTCGTGCGCGCGCTGGAACACGCCGGCACGAAGTGGCTGCTGCTCGCCGGGGTCGCCGTCGGGTTCGGCTTCCTCGACAAGATGCTGCAGGCCTTCCTCGTCCTGCCCGCGTTCGTGCTGGCGTACGCCGTCGCGGCGCCGACGTCGCTCGGCCGCCGGATCGGCCAGCTCTTCGCCGCGGCCGGGGCGGTGCTCGTCTCCGCGGGCTGGTGGATCGTGGTCGTCGCGCTCTGGCCGGTGGCGGACCGGCCCTACATCAGCGGCTCGACCGACAACACCGTGCTGGAGCTGGCGTTCGGCTACAACGGCCTCGGCCGGATCTTCGGTGAGGGCCGGGGCGGCAGCGGGGCGCCGCCGGGTGGGGCCGGGGGTGGTTTCGGCGGCGGCTTCGGCGGCGAAACCGGCCTGACGCGGTTGTTCGGCGGCGAGTTCGGCGGGGAAGCGTCGTGGCTGCTGCCCGCCGCGGTTCTCGGCCTGGTCGCCGGGCTGTGGTTCACCCGCCGCGCGCCCCGCACCGACCGGACTCGCGCGGCACTGCTGCTGTGGGGCGGCTGGCTGGTCGTCACGACGCTCGTGTTCAGCTACATGAGCGGCATCATCCACCCGTACTACACGGTCGCGCTGGCCCCAGGGATCGCGGCCACGCTGGGGATCTCCGCGCGCGAGCTGTGGCGCGGCCGGTCGAACTTCGCGGCCCGCACGGTGCTGGCCGTGCTGCTCGCGGTCACCGCGGTCTGGGGCTTCGTGCTTCTCGCGCGTACGCCGGACTGGCAGCCGTGGATCCGCTACGCGCTGCTCGTGCTCGGCGCGGCCGGGGTGCTGGCGCTGCTCTTCGGCGCCGACCGGGTCCGGCGCTTCGGCCCGGTCGTGGCCGCGCTCGGCCTCTGTGGCGCGCTGCTCGGGACCGCGTCGTTCACCCTGGCCACGGCGGCGACCGCGCACTCCGGCGGCACGCCGTCGTCCGGACCGGCGGTCGCGAGTGGACGCGGGTTCGGCGCGCGGGGCGGCTTCGGCGAAGGCCGGACCGACACCGCGGTGATCGACCTGCTGAAGAACACCACGACGAAGTGGGCCGCGGCGCAGAGCGGTGCGATGCAGTCGGCCGGGCTGGCGCTGGCGAGCGGACGGCCGGTGCTCGCGATCGGCGGCTTCAGCGGCAGCGACCCCGCGCCGACGCTCGCGCGGTTCCAGGAGTACGTCGCCGCCGGCGACATCCGCTACTTCGTCGCCGGCGGTCGCGGCGGCTTCGGTGGCGGCCGCGGCACCTCGGGTGAGATCCAGGCCTGGGTCGAGCAGAACTTCACGCCGGAGACCGTCGGCGGCACGACGATTTACGACCTCACGAAATCTGTCGCGTGATCGAAATTCGTCCGATTGTTTCAGGCGTGTTAACAGTCGAGGAATCATTCCCGGATCCCGGCTTCGTGCGATATCGGCGAGGGCGCACACCTGTTCGATTCCCGCCTCGGTGAACGACACAATCCGAACGATTGTTCGCCGGAGCCGGGTAGCGCTCGGTGATGATCAAGGCGCGCGGTAACGACTAGGGACTACAGCCCGTGCGGCTGCACGGCCGCCCGGCCGCGATCTTGGCCGGGCGGCCGACAGAAAGCCGGTCGGCAGGGGTCGTCGAAAGCGTCGATGACGCTGGTTGGCCCCGGCGCGGATCACTCGTTCGGCCGCATCCTCCGGGCATTGTGGTGATCTTGTGCCACTCGCTAGGCTGCCCGCCGGGTGAGGGACAAGGGGTAGCCGATCCGGTGCGCTGAGGGGCCGGATATCACTGAGTGTGGGTGATCCTTGTCCGCTTTCTCTCATCCGCGACCCGATCAGGTGCGTCTGGAAGAGGACAGCGATGACTGTGCGCTTTCGACGCCGCAACACTCCACTTTCCCCGCCTTTTGGAGTTTCGCTGTGACTTCCCGCCCCCGTCTGCTGACGGTGCTCCTGACCTTGCTGACCCTCGCCGGGGTCACCGCGCTTTCCGGCTGCGGTGACAGCTCCGCCACCGGCTCCGGCGACAAGATCACGCTCGGGTTCAGCGCCTGGCCGGGCTGGTTCCCCTGGCAGGTGGCGCAGGAGCAGGGCCTGTTCGCCAAGAACGGCGTGAACGTCGACCTGAAGTACTTCGACAACTACACCGACAGCATCAACGCGCTCTCCAGCGGGGCCATCGACGCGAACAGCCAGACCCTCAACGACACGCTCTCCTCGGCTTCCGGCGGCGCGAAGCTGTCGATCGTGCTGGTGAACGACAACTCCACCGGCAACGACAAGATCATCGCGCGGGACGGGATCAACGCCATCGCCGACCTGAAGGGCAAGAAGGTCGCGGTCGAGCAGGGGACGGTCGACCACTACCTGCTGCTGCTCGCGCTGCAGGAGGCGAAGCTGACGGAAAAGGACATCGAGCTGGTCAACCTGCCGACCGACGCCGCCGCGGCCGCGTTCGTCGGCGGCCAGGTCGACGCGGTGGGCGCGTTCGCGCCGTTCACCTCGAAGGCCCTCGAGCGCCCGGGCAGCCGCGCGATCTCGACGTCGACGGAGTTCCCCGGTGCCATCCCGGACCACCTCGTCACGTCGCAGAAGCTCGTCAAGGAGCACCCGAAGGACGTCCAGGCACTGGTCAACACGTGGTTCGAGACCCTGACCTGGATCAAGAACAACAAGGACGCGGCCGTCGGGATCATGGCCAAGCGCGGCGGTGTGTCAGATGCGGACTACCGGTCCTACGACGCCGGCACCACGATCTTCACGCGCCAGCAGAACCTCGACGCGTTCACCCCGGGCGTCACCGCGCAGCACCTCGACTTCCAGGCGAACAAGATCGTCGACTTCATCGTCGGCACCGGGCTCGCCCAGCAGCGGCCGTCGCTGGACGGGTTGTTCGACGACCAGTTCGTGAAGGCCGCGCCGCAGTGACGGGTCCGACCCAGCGCACCACCCCGGCGGTCACGGCCGACGAGCGGGCCGCCGAGGCGTCGGAAGCCGAGCAGCGGCTCGCCGAAGCGCAGGAGTCCGGCCGGGGCCGCCCGGCCTGGGCGCCGCTGCCGCGCCGGGCCGCGCCGAAGGCCACCTCGGCGCTGCTTTCCCTGCGCACGCCCCTTTCCGCGTCGGCGCGCTGGAAGCTGGCGGTGCTGTCGTTCGCGATCCCGTTCCTCGCGTGGGTCCTGCTGAGCGTCAGCGGGGTCGTCAACCCGACGTTCCTGCCGTCCCCGGTCGCGGTGGTCCGGGCCGGCGTCGACATGGCGAGCACCGGTGAGCTCTTCGACGACCTCTGGGCGACGACCCAGCGGGTGCTCGAAGGCTTCGGCCTCGCCATTCTGGTGTCGGTGCCGCTCGGCATCCTGATGGGCGGCTTCAGCGCGGGGCAGGCGTTCTTCGAGCCGCTGATCGGGCTGCTGCGCTACCTGCCGGCGAGCGCATTCATCCCGCTGTTGATCATCTGGCTCGGCCTCGGCGAGCCGTCGAAGATCGCCATCCTCTTCATCGGGACGGTCTTCTTCAACACGTTGATGACCGCCGACGTCGTCCGCGGCGTCCCGGGCGCGCTCCTCGACGTCTCCTACACCCTCGGCGCGCGCCGGGGTGAGGTGCTGCGCAAGGTCGTCGTGCCGCACTCGCTGCCCGGCGTGATCGACGCGATCCGCGTCAACGCCGCCGCGGCGTGGAACTTCGTGGTCGTCGCCGAGCTGATCAACTCGTCGGCGGGCCTCGGCTACCGGATCGTCCGGGCGCAGCGGTTCCTGCAGACCGACAAGATCTTCGCGGTGCTGGTGGTCATCGGCGTCGCGGGGCTCCTCATCGACGTCCTGCTGCGCCTGCTGCGCACGCGGGTCGGGAAGTGGGCGGCATGACGCTGGAGCTGCGGAACGTCGCGAAGGACTACACCGTGCGCGGCAAGGTGACCCGCGCGCTCGACGGCGTCGACCTCGAGGTGCGGCGCGGCGAGTTCGTCTGCGTCGTCGGCGCGAGCGGGTCGGGCAAGTCGACGCTGCTGTCGCTGGTCGCCGGGCTCAGCCGGCCGACCGAGGGCGAGATCGTGCTCGACGGCGTCCCGGTGACCGGCCCCGGCCCGGACCGCGGGCTCGTCTTCCAGGCCGGCGCGCTGTACCCGTGGCGCAGCGTCGAAAAGAACGTCGCGTTCGGACTCGAGCTGCTCGCGGTCGACGCGGGCGAGCGCGCCAAGCGCGTGGACTGGTACCTCGCCGAGACGGGGCTCCACTCCGTGCGCAAGTCGTTGCCGAAGCAGCTTTCCGGCGGCCAGAAGCAGCGCGTCGCGATCGCGCGGGCGCTCGCCTGCGAACCGGACGTGCTGCTGCTGGACGAACCCTTCGGCGCCTTGGACGTCCAGACCAAAGAGGACATGCAGGTGCTCATCCGCCAGATCTGGGCCGACACGGGCACCACGGTGCTGATGGTCACCCACGACGTCGAGGAAGCGGTCTTCCTGGGCGGCCGGGTGGTGGTGCTCGCCTCCGACCCGGGCCGGATCGCCGCCGACGTCGAGGTGACGCTGCCCGCCGAGCGGGACCTGGCGGTGAAGCGCGAACCGCGGTTCCTCGCGCTGCGCGCCCGGATCGAGGACCTCGTCCGGGAGCAGCACCGCGGCCACGTCGGCCGGGTGGCCGCGGACGGGTGAGAACGGAAGACGGAGAGGTGCGGGAATGAGGCACGGCAAGGCGACCGCGGACCGGGCCGGCGGCGGCGGGGCGATCCTGTCCCGGCTCGGCATTCGCGGCAAGCTGAACCTGCTGCTCCTGCCCCCGCTGGTCGCGGTGGTGCTGGTGTCGGTGCCGTTCGTGCTGACGCAGGCGAACAGCGCCGTGGCCGCGACGCAGTCGGCGACGGTGGCGCGGCACGCCCAGCAGCTCGGCGGCCTGGTCTGGCAGCTGCAGCGCGAACGGCTGCTGACCGGCGCGTACGTCGCGACGCCGTCGATGCCCGCCGACCAGATGCTGCAGCAGCAGAAGACGGTGAGCGCGGCGGTCGAGGACGTCCGGTCGTCGCTCGGCGCCGACGCGCCCGACGAGCTTTCCGCGGCGCTGACCCGGATCGGTTCGCTCGACGAGCTGCGGCAGAACGCGCAGCGCCGCGGCGTCGCGCTCGACAGCGTCGCGCGCACCTACCACGCGGTCATCGGCGCGGTAATCGATTCACTGCGGCTGGTCCCGCAGCTCACCAGTGACGCCGAGGGCACGCGGGAGCTGACCGCGCTGGAGGCGTTGCTGCGCGCGAACGAGGAGAACTCGTTGCGCGGCATGGCGTTGATCGTGACAGCGGTGTCGCCCGACGCCGGCCGGTCCATCCTGGACGACGCGACCCAGCAGGCGCCGATCTTCACCGACCGGTTCGTCCAGCAGGCCGACGACGAGACCGACCGCGACCAGTCCGCGCTGGTCGTCAACGTCGAGCAGAGCGACGCGGGCCGCCGGATCGACGAGCTCGCGGCCCAGATCGGCAACCCGCGGGACGCGGCCGCGACCAGCCGGTACGTCACCGACGTCCTCACCGCGTCGGAAAGCCAAGCGGGACAGCGGAAGCTGGTCCAGGAGCGGGTCACCGGCGAGATCGCCGACGCGGCGAACGACCGGGCGGCCGCCGGCACGCGGCTGGCGTGGCTGGTCGGCGTCGGCGCGGGCCTGCTGTTCCTGCTGGTCGCGTTCCTGGCCGTCTCGGTGTCCCGCTCGATCGCCCGGCCGCTGCGGCGGCTCACCACCGCGGCGACCTCGGTCGCCGACCTCGCCGGCACCGAGCTCGTCCGCGTCACCGACACCGAGGAGGCCGAGGAGCAGGTCCCGCGGCTGGCCACGATCGACGTCGTCTCGGACGACGAGCTCGGCGAGCTGGCGGCCGCCTTCAACCGGGTCCAGACCACCGCGGCCGAGCTGGTCGAGCGGCAGGCGCTCACCCGGCGCAACACCAGCCTGATGTTCGCGAACGTCGCCAAGCGCACGCAGAACCTCGTCGGCCGCCAGCTCGCGCTGATCGACGAGGTCGAGCGCAACGAGCAGGACACCCGGCTGCTGGCCAGCCTCTACCGGCTCGACCACCTCTCCACCCGCCTGCGCCGCAACGCCGACAACCTGCTCGTCGTGTCCGGCACCCGCGACGAGACGCGCATCGCCGGCCCGATCGAGCTGTCCACGGCGCTGCGCTCCGCGCTCGCCGAGATCGAGGACTACCAGCGCGTCAAGCTCGGGGTCGTCGCGGAGATCCTGCTGTCGTCGTCCTTCGGCGCCGACCTGGTGCTCGTGTTCGCCGAGCTGCTGGAGAACGCGACGTCGTTCTCGCCCCCGGGTTCGATGGTCGAGGTCGACACGATGCTCCTCACCGACGGCTCCTGCCTGGTGAGCATCGTCGACCACGGCATCGGCATGACCGCGCAGAAGGTCGCCGAGGAGAACCGGCGGCTCGTGGAGCGCGAACGGCTCGAGCTGGCGCCGACCAGCGTGCTCGGCCTGTTCGTGGTCGGCCGCCTGGCGCGGCGCCACGACCTGGGCGTCGAGCTGCTCGCGACGCCGACCACCGGTGGCGTGACCGCGCGGCTGACGATCCCGCCGTCGCTGTTCAGCCACCGCGTGAACGTCCGCGTGAAACCCGCGCCGGCGATCCCGGCCCAGGCCGTGCCCGAGGCGCGTCCCGCGGAAGCCGTCGCGGTGGCGGCCACTGTGTCCACTTCGGACTTGCCGCGTCCGGTCGAGCTGCCCGCGCCGGCGATCCCGGCGCTCCTCGGTTCCCGCAACGGCTTCCTCTGGTTCGACCAGCGGGAACCGGTGTGGCCGGACGCCGAACCGGACGTCCCGGCCGAGCGCGAGCCGGAGAGCCGGGCCGGGCTCAAGCGGCGCGTGCGCGGCGCCCAGCTGCCGAGCCCGGGCACCACCGCGCCGGTTTCGCCCGAGCCGCGGCACGACCCGGAGGCGACCAAGGCCGCGATGGACGGGTTCCAGGACGCCTTCGCCCGGGCCGCCGGAGGGACGGAAGCGCCACCTCTCCGGGAAACCGCCGCCTCGGAAGTGTCGCTTTTCCGCGAAAGCGACAGCTTCGGGCAGACACCGGTCGCCGAGGCCCCGGCGGCCCGGGACGGCCTGGTCCGCCGCGTCCCCGGCGCCCAGCTCGCCCCCGGCCTGCGTCCGCCGACCGTCACGGGCAGGCCGGCCCCGAGAGCCGCCGCGAACCGCGGCCGGCGGGACCCGGCGGCCGAGCGGGCGGCGTTCGACTCGTTCGCCGCCGGCCTGGCCAATGCGGACGTGGTGACGGCGGACAGCCCGCCATGGGGCGTGGCCGCCGGTCGTGTGATGGAACGAGGAGAAGAGAGCAGGAAATGAGCATCCCCGCAGCCGGCGTCAGCGTCGAGGCCCAGAACTTCAACTGGCTGGTGAGCCGCTTCGCGCAGCACACCGCGGGCGCGATCGCCGCCATCGCGGTCTCGGCCGACGGCCTGCTGATCGCGGTGTCCTCGGAGCTCGAGCGATCCAACGCCGACCGCCTCGCCGCGATCTCCTCCGCCATGCTCGGTCTCGCCCACGGCGTCTCCGAAAGCCACCCGCTCGGCTCGCCCGACAAGGTGATCATCGAGCTGGAGCACGGGTACCTGCTGGTCTGCACCATCAGCATCGGCTGCTCGCTGGGCGTGCTGGCCAACAAGCAGGCCGGCCTGGGCACGATCGCCTACGAGATGGCCATGTTCGCCAACCGCGCCACCGAAGTCCTGACGCCGGGCCTGATCGAGGAGCTCAAGAACACCGTAGGTTCGTGATGACCGAGGAACCGGACACCTCGTTGCTGCGGCCGTACCTGATGACCTCGGGGCGCGCCCAGCCGGTCGACCAGAGCCTCGAGATCGAGGCGCAGGTCATGACGTCCCGCCTGGGGGCGGCTTCACACCCGAAGCTCACGTTCGAACGGCAGGAGATCGTCTCCCTCTGCCGGAGCACCGTTTCGGTCGCCGAGGTGGCCGCCGTGCTCGGCCTGCACATCGGCGTCGCCCGGGTGCTGGTGGCCGACCTCGCCGAGCAGGGCTACGTCGTCGTCCGCCGGCCGGCGAACACCAACTCGCACGACCTCGGCATGATCGAAAGGGTCATTCGTGGACTCGAAGCCATTCACTGAACCGGCGGCCCGCCCGCCGGCCCCGGTCAAGATCGTCATCGCGGGCGGCTTCGGCGTGGGCAAGACGACGGCCGTGTCGTCCATCTCGGAGATCAAGCCGCTGACCACGGAGGCCGCGATCACGTCGGTGGCGGCCGCGGTGGACCGCACCGGCCACGTCCCGCGCAAGACCACCACGACGGTGGCGCTGGACTTCGGCTGCATCACCATCGACGACGAGGTGAAGCTGTACCTGTTCGGCACGCCCGGCCAGGACCGCTTCGGCTTCATGTGGCAGGACCTGGTCCACGGCGCACTGGGCGCGCTGGTGATCGTGGACACCCGCCGCATGGACGACTGCTACCCGGCGGTCGACTACTTCGAGAACGCGGGCCTGCCGTTCGTGGTGGCGGTGAACATGTTCGACGGGTCACTGGGCCACAACCTCGACGACGTGCGGTGGGCCTTGGCGGTCAGCGAGGACGTCCCGCTGATCACGTTCGACGCGCGGCAGAAGCTTTCGGTGCGGGACGCGCTGCTGGCGGTCCTGCACAACACGTTCAAGAAGGCCCGTGCGCAGGCTGGTGCGGGGGCTTGAGCCAGGCCCGCTACACTGATCCACGGACCCCGCGCGGCGTCCACCCTGTGAACCTCCCCAGGGCCGGAAGGCAGCAAGGATAAGCAGGCTCTGACGGGTGCGCGGGGTCCCCTTCGTCTCTGCTTCGGGCTTCGCCCTTCGCTCGACTCCGTCGTTGTTCCCGGGGGCCGAGCCCCCGGACCCCCACGGTGCCTCGCTCGCGGCTTTGCCGGTCTGCCGCTCAGAACAGGCCCAGGATGTCGGCTGGGGGTTCGGGTGATGCCGGGCGGTTTTCGTCCGTGATGGGGGTTGCTCTCCCTGCCAGCTTGCGTAGCTCTGCGCCCTCCACGCACCTCGTCGGGAATGCTGCCGAGGCCGTTCGGCGGGCGATTTCCGCCGTCGGTAGCGGTGAGGCCGAGGCCGTGAACACCAGGTTGCCGAAGCGGCGGCCCTTCAGCACCGCCGGGTCCGCCAGTAGCAGGACCTCGGGGAACACCTCGCGCAGCGTCGCCAGGAAGCGGCGGGCGAACGGGAGCCCCGCGCCGTCCGTGATGTTGGCCAGGTAGATGCCCGGGGGCCGCAGGATCGCCGCGATCGAGCGCGTCGCCTCCAGGGTCGCCAGGCCGCCGGCCAGGGTCGCGCGCTCGAACGCGTCGACCACCAGCAGGTCCGCCGTGTCCTCGCGTCTCGTCGTGAGGCCTTCGCGGCCGTCCGTCACCCGGACGCGCAGGCCCGGCACCCGCAGCCCCAGCTGGGCGCGGACCAGCTCGACCAGCTCGCCGTCGGCGTCGAACACCAGCTGCCGCGACCCCGGGCGCGACGCCGCCACGTACCGCGGCAGCGTGCACGCCGCCCCGCCGATGTGCAACGCCTCCAGCGGGCCCGGCGGCAGCTGGTCCACGACGTCGGCGAACCGCCGGATGTAGTCGAACTCCAGGTCGGCCGGGTCGTCGAGGTCGACGTGCGACTGGGCGACCCCGTCCACCGACACCAGCCAGGCGTTGGCCCGGTCGGCGTCGCGGAGGAGCTCCGCCGTCCCGAACCGGACCGGGTACCGCCCGGCCACCGGGCCGGGCTTTCGCGTGCGACTCACGAAATCCGAGGCTATCGGAAACATTCCGACCGCCCCGGCGATAAGGGAGCGGAACGATCATCGATCGAGGGGGTTTTCCTTGCGTGCGAACGCAGTAATCGTCGCCGCGGCTCTCGCCGCCGGTGTCTTCGCGACGCCGGCGGCCGCGGACGTCCTGCCCGACCGGGCCCAGGCCGTGGGGTACCTGGAAACCGGTGGCCCCGGCGTCGCCAGAGCCGCCGAAGCGGCCTTGCTCGGCACTCCGGCCGACCTGCAGGACTTCCTGGCGACGGGCCGCCAGCGGGCCCGTGACGACGACGACCGGGTCCTGGTCACCCAGGCACTCACGACCGGCGGCCCGGTCACCAAGCGCGCCGCCCAGCAGGCGCTCGACGGCACCATCGAGGACGTCCGCGCCTTCTTGGCCACCGGCCAGGCCCAGGCCCGGGTCGCCGACGACCGGATCGCGGTCGGGCAGGCGATGAGCACCGGCGGCCCGGTCGTCAACGCCCGGGCCCAGAAGGCGCTCGACGGCACTCCCGCCGACGTGCGGGCGTTCCTCGAGACCGGCTTGCAGCAGGCCAGGGACACCGACGAGCGGATCACGGCGAACCAGGCGCTGGCCGCCGGCGGTCCGGAAGTTCAGGCCGCCGCGCAGACGGCGCTCGACGGCACCCCGGACGACGTCCGGTACTTCCTTTCCCGCTGGCGGCAGGTCGCCGCGGACGGGGACGCCGAGGTCGCCGCGGTCCAGGCCCAGCTCGACGGGGCCAAGGTGGCGGCGGCCAACCACCGCCCGCTCGTGGTGAGGCTCGCCGCGGAGCGGGCCACGCAGATCGCCGCCGACGCCCGGAAGGCGAACACCGACCGGCTCGCCGCGCAGCAGGCCGCCGCCCAGCACGACGCCCAGGTCGCGGCCGGCGCGGCCGCCGGCGCCGCGCAGCAGGCCCGTGACGCCGCCGCCCGCGCGGCGCAGGTCGGCGGCGGGGGCGCGTTCGGCTTCGGGGGCGGGACGAACACCAGCATCTCGGTGACCGTCGCGAAGGACACCGACC